>CAMDAY010000001.1 GCA_945888895.1 Dehalococcoides mccartyi
TGCAGTTCGTGCTGTCGCACCCGGAGCGCGTGCTGGCCCTCGTTCTCGCGTGCACCGGGTCGGCGATCATGAGCACGCATCCGTACGAGGACATGAGCCAGGTCCCGCCCGCGATCGAGGCGCGCATCGAAGAGGTGAACCGGCGGATGAAGCTGGTCACCGATGCCCGCGCCGAGGGCGAGACGGCGCTGTTCGAGCGGCTGCGTGAGCGGCTGCGCAATCCTCGATCGCGCGCGGAACCGGGATCGGCCGCGGCGGCGCGCGAGGAGGCGTTCAAGGCGAAGCTGCAGGACGTCTCGGACGACGACCTGAAGACCTACTTCACCGGCGAGTTGCGCCACATGGCGGCGAACGAGGAAGTGAACCTCTCGTCGAGGATGCACGAGATCACGGTACCGACGCTGATCGTGCACGGCACTGCCGACAAGATGGTGCCGCTGCAGTACGGCCAGGACCTGGCGCGCGCCATCCCCACCGCGCGCATCGTGGAGATCGAGGGTGTCGGCCACAACGTGGTCGACGATCCTCGTGCGAAGCAGGTGATCCAGGACTGGCTCGCCGAGGTCACCGCGTCGGTCACGCCCTCGACGTAACGTCCGGTCGGCATCACCACGCTGCTCGTGCGTCCCGGAGTCCTCGACTACCGTTGGTCGCGCTGAGCCGAAGGAGGCCGCCGTGGAAGACGTGATCTACCAGAAGCAGGGGCACATCGCGACGGTCACGCTGAACCGTCCGGAGCGGCTGAACGCCTACCGCGGCCAGATGTTCCGCGACCTCGCCGAGGTGTGGGCGGACGTCATCGCCGACGACGAGATTCGCGTCGCAATCCTGACGGGCGCCGGCCGCGCGTTCTGCGCCGGCTTCGACTTGAAGTCCACGCCCGAGGAGAGCATCTCCGGCATCCGCCGTTTCGACGGCTACGAAGACCCGATCGAGGTGTTCAAGCCGATCATCGCGGCGGTCAACGGCTACGCCTACGGCGGCGGCCT
Organism: Dehalococcoides mccartyi; assembly: GCA_945888895.1. GTDB lineage: Bacteria > Chloroflexota > Dehalococcoidia > UBA2979 > UBA2979 > SHYQ01. The sequence goes on from CAMDAY010000001.1 coordinate 990, forward strand.
GAGCATGGCGCTCGCATGTGACATCCGGTTGGCCTCGGAGACCGCGACGTTCGCGGAGTCGCAAGTGAAGCGCGGCATCATCGGCCCGCACAGCACGCGCCACCTCGTGGACGTGCTACCTCGAGGCATCGCGATGGAGATGATGCTGACGGGCGACCCGATCGACGCGCAGGAGGCGCTGCGCGTGGGCCTGGTGAACCGCGTGCTCCCGCCCGCGGAGCTGATGCCGGAGGCTATCCGGATGGCGGAGCGCATCGCGGTGAACGCGCCGCTCGCGGTGTACGCCTCGAAGGAGAACGCGCTCGGGCTGAAGACGCGCCACGACTTCCGCGGATCGAGCGACGTCGAGGAGGGCCGCCGCGCCTTCGCGGAGAAGCGCGCGGCGAGCTTCGGCCAATAGGCGTTGCGCTGCGACGCCCCTCCCTGTGGGCGCGCGAGGCGTACACGGTCCCCCACCCCAACCCTCCCCCGCAAGGGGGGGAGGGTTGGGGTGCGTAGTTCCCGCCTACCGCCGCACAAAATGCCGCCCGAGGTCGGGCGAGGGGCGGTCGAACGGGACATAGTCCTCGGTCGGGTGGCCGAGGCACACGAGCGCCTGCGGCTCCCACGTGGCGTCGAGGTCGAGGGCGGTGCGCACGGCCTGCGGGGCGTAGAGCGGCGCGGAGATCCAGTACGCCCCGAGTCCCCTTGATGCGGCCGCGAGCAGGATGTTCTGGAGCGCCGCGCCGAACGAGTGCTGCGCGAGTCCCCACTCGGCTCGCGCGCGGCGATCATCGGCGTAGTGGTTGAGGCCGTCCGCGACGATGCAGCCGAGCAGCAGCGTCGGCGCTTCGATCACTCTCCTGTGTGACCGTGCGAGGGCGCGGTCGCGCTGCGCGGGGGGCACGCCGTCGGCATCGAGGTCAGCGCGCCATGCATCACCCATCGCGGTCGCGAGCGCGTCGCGGCGTGGCGACGAAATCTCGGCGAAGCGCCAGGGCTGCGTGTGGTGCGGGGCGGGCGCAGTGAGCGCGAGGGTGACAAGCTCCTCGACCTCGGCGGGTGCGAGTGCGGGCCCGGTGAGGCCGCGGATCGAACGCCGTCGACGGATCGCGTCTTCGATCGCGCTCATCTGGAAGACCTTTCTCTGCCGCAGGCTCGTGCGGCCTGAGGCTTCCGATCGTACCGGCGCGTTACTGCGCGCGCTGGTCAGTCGTGCTGGTCAGACTGGCGGCGGGGTGGTTCTATTTCAAGAGGGCGTTCGATGTGTCCTCGGATGATGCGGAGGCAGCTTGCCGAAACAGATCGCCGCCCTCGTCGCTGTGCTCGCGACGCTGCTGCTCGGCACGTTGATCCTCGCACCGCGCGCGAGCGCCGATGAGCCGCTGTTCCCCGGCGGCAGCACCGGATATGACGTGTCGTTCCCGCAGTGCAGCCTCCCACTGCCCTCGCAGCCGTACGCGTTCGCGATCGTGGGGGTGACGGGCGGTCGTCCGTTCACCACGAACCCGTGTCTGGCCACGCAGTACCAGTGGGCGCTGAAGAGCGGCCGTCCGCCCGGACTGTACGTGAACACCAAGTCCCCGGTCGGCATGAACGCCGAGGAGGCGCTCACCGGCCCGGCCGGCAATTGCCTGCCCACCGACGAGGCGTGCAAGGCCGATAACTTCGGCTACAAGCTCGCGTTGCACGCGGTCGCCCACGCAAAGGCGCAGAACGTCACCGCTGGCTCGTGGTGGCTCGACATCGAGACGATGAACACCTGGTCGGCTGACACGGCCATGAACGCGCGAGTGATCGCGAGCGCGATTCGCTTTCTCCAGAACGAGGGCAAGCTGGTCGGGATCTACTCCAGCCCGCAGCAGTGGATCGAGATCGCCGGCAGCTATCAGCCCGGCTTGCCCGTGTGGGTAGCGATGGCACCGAACGCCGCGGCTGCGCCCGGCTACTGCACGCGCGAGTTCGCGGGCGGCGAAGTGCACCTCGTCCAGTACATCGTAAACAACTTCGACGTGAACTACGCGTGCCGCCTCGTGGATCGCGTCCCGCAGCCCATCGGCCCGGCGGGGTCGACGGTGCTCGTCATGCCCGACGGCGGCTGCCTCAACATGCGCGCAACGCCGGGACTGAGTGGCAGGATCAGCGCGTGTCTCGCCACGGGGACCCGCCTGACGCTGCTGCCGGACGCGCTGGTGAATGCCGACGGGTTCCACTGGCACCGCGTCACGACGGGGACAACCAGCGGCTGGGTGGTGAGCGTGTACATCCAGCCGGTGACCTCCACGACTCCGACTCCGGCGCCGACACCGACGCCGATCGCGACCCCGCTACCCACCCCAACGCCCGTCCCGACGCCGAGCGGCACGTTTGCCGCGCCGCCGCGCTTCGGCGCCGCAGGGCAGTCGCTCGTTGTGTTCGTCGGCGGGACCGTCGACCAGCTCGAGGCGGCGACCAGCGCTGCAGGCGCCAGCGGAGCGTGGATCCAGGAGTCGAGCGGGGCGTACCACCTGCTGATTCCTGGCGGGCCGGCGTTTTTGAAAGTGCCGATCGTGGCGCGGTTCCCGAGCGGGTTCGCGGCGGCGACGGCGGTGATGCTGACGAAGCAGGGGTAGGCCTCGAGCGGCCGCACGCCGTCGGGGCTGAGGGGGAGCCCCCACCTCAACGATCCGCCGAGAGGGGAGGCGGGACGGAGGGGCGCCGGTCGGCCGGGCTAGGTGCCCGCGACGAGCGACGACTCGCCGGGGCGGAGGACGTCGATGCGGACCTCGGGGGCGGCTTCGGCGGACTCGGTGGCGAAGGTCGTGCCGGGCTGGTGGAAGCGCTCGGGGCGCAGCCGGGCGAGGCCGCGCGGCCAGTAGGTGCCCCAGTGGATGGGGATGGCCTGCGCGGGGCGGAGCAGCCGAAGGGCGCTCGCGGCGCGGCGCGGATCCATGTGGCCGCTGCGGAGCGTTGGGCCCCAGCCGCCCACCGGGAGCAGCGCCATCGCGAGTGGCGTGTCCAGGGCGCGCGGGATGGCGCGCATCTCCTCGAAGATCTCCGTGTCACCCGCGAAGTAGACCGCGACCGTGCCCTGTACGAGGTAGCCGAGCGCGTGGGCGCGCGGGCCGAAGGGGAGCCGTGCGCCGCCGTGCGCCGCGTGCGTCGCGGTGACCCGGACGCGGCCGATGTCGAGCGACTGGCCGACCGTCATCTCCTCGACGTGGCGAAAGCCTCGACGTGCCATCCACTGGCCGAGGCCCTGCGGGACCAGGATCAGCGTGTCGCGCGGCAGGAGCCGCAGCGACGGCAGATCCAGGTGGTCGTGGTGTGCGTGGGAGATGAGCACGGCGTCGATGCGCTGCCGGGGGTCGAGGGTCGCTACCTCAAGGGAACGGCGGTGGACGAGGGGGGTGACGTCGGGGAGCAGCACCGGATCGGTGAGCAGCCGCACGGCATCGACCTCGATCACGGTGGTGGCGTGACCGACCCAGCGCACGGAGGGCCGGTCAGGCGCAGCGGGCTCCTCGGGCGGTGACGGGGTAGCGGGATCGTGGGGGGGCACGTCTCAAGTGTAGGCGTTCGATATGGCCTCGACACTGGCCGCGCACGGCGGTGCGCCCTTGCGACTCTATACTTGGCACCAACCGCTTCACCGCACGAACGAGGCCCGGGTGTTCGACCAACCCCCCCCGCGATCCCGCGTCCGAATCGACCCGTATCAGCGACCACGCGCTCGGGCGCACCAGCGCGCCGAGCTGCGCGAGGGCAACAGCCTCGTCTTGCTACGAAACGGCTACGCGACGTTCGCTGACTGGCTGCGGGCGATCCGCGGGGCGGAACGCTGGATCCACCTCGAGAACTACATCTTCTTCGACGGCGAGATCGGGCGGGCGTTCGCGGACGCCCTGGCAGAGCGTGTCGAGGCGGGCGTGACGGTGCGCGTGCTGTAACGACTGGTACGGGTCGTGGGACGCCAACACGACTCTCTGGCGCGACCTGCGGGCCAAGGGCGTCGATGTCCGAACGATCAATCCGCCGCAGCTCAGCGAGCCGTTGGGCGTGCTGAGGCGCGACCACCGCAAGCTGCTCGCCGTGGACGGCGTGTATGGCTCGGTGGGCGGCGTGGGCATCGCCGACCCGTGGCTGCACGAGGACCCGGAGTCCGGGCTGCCCTACCGGGACACGGGTGTGGCCGTCACCGGCCCGGCGGTCGCCGACATCGAGGCTGCGTTTGCGGGGGTGTGGGATCTCAACGGGACGCCGCTCCCGGACGCAGAGCGCCCGAAGGCGGAGGAGATCGCGGCGACCGGCCAGACGCGGGCGCGTGTGCTGATCCAGGAGCCCGGCAAGATGCGCGTGTCGCGGCTGCTCCAGGTGCTCACGGCGAGTGTGGAGGACCGCATCTGGATCGCGGACGCCTACTTCCTGGCGGACCGCATCCTACGCGAGGCACTGATCGCGGCGGCCCTCGATGGCATCGACGTGCGGCTGCTGCTGCCCTCCACGAACGACCTGAGGCTATTCGGCGCAATCTCGCGCGCCAGCGTGCGCCCGCTCCTGGAGGCCGGTGCGCGCATCTGGGAGTACAGCGGGCCGATGATGCACGCGAAGACGATCATCGCCGACGGGTGGTGCGCGCGCGTCGGGTCGACCAACCTCAACCTCACTGGGCTGATGACCAACTGGGAGATCGACGTCATCGTGCAGGACGTCGAGTTCGGCCTCCTAATGGAGGAGATGTTCCTCGACGACCTGAATCATGCCGAGGAGCTGACGCTGGACGGGCGGAAGGTCCGAGGCGGATCGGGCCGCCGTCGGATGCGCGGACTGGCCACCGGTGCCGGACCGCAGGGCACGACGAGCGTCGCGAGCCTCGGCACGGCGCTGGCGCAGGGGGCACTCTCGGACGCGCTCTCGCGGAGCGAGCGCAAGTTCGACGCCGGGGCTGGTGCGGCCGCGCTGGTGGGGGCGCTGGTCATCGCCAAGTTCCCGCGGCTCTTCGCGCTGCCCGTCGCGGCGGTCCTCGGGATGTTCGCGGCAACCGGCCTCGCACGGGCTCTGCGCATCGGGCGGCACCCGCGCGGCACGGGCGGTCCGGCGAGGAATCACGAGGTTAATGCGCAACGAGCCGACGCCCGCGAGCATTGATCCCGGCACCATCGGTACTATTGAGCGGTAGTACGGCGCGCAGAGGCGCGCGAGGGGGACGCGATGACGAGCCTGGCCACCAACGCACGCGCTACAGACGGCACCGCTGAGCTGGACGCCGTGATCATCGGCGCCGGGTTCTCGGGGATGTACCAGCTGCATACGCTGCGCGACCGCCTCGGCCTGTCGGTACAGGTGCTCGAGGCTGGCGAGGGTGTCGGCGGCACGTGGTACTGGAACCGCTACCCCGGCGCGCGCTGTGACTCGGAGAGCCACTCGTACTGCTTCTCGTTCTCGCAGGAGCTGCTCAACGACTGGGAATGGTCGGAGCGCTACCCGGCACAGCCGGAGATCATCCGCTACCTCAACTTCGTCGCGGACCGCCTCGACCTGCGCCGGGACGTCAAGTTCGGGACGCGCGTCGTCGCCGCCGACTACGACGAGTCGCGCAACCGCTGGGACGTCACCACCGAGGCGGGTGAACGCTTCAGCGCGAAGTACCTGATCACCGCGGTCGGCTGCCTCTCCACGACCAACGTGCCGAAGTTCGAGGGCCTGGAGTCGTTCGCGGGCGAGTGGTACCACACCGGAGCGTGGCCGCACGAGGGCGTCGACTTCACCGGCAAGCGCGTGATCCAGATCGGTACCGGATCGACCGGCATCCAGGCCGTGCCCGTGATCGCTGAGACCGCCGCGCATCTAACCGTGATGCAGCGCACGCCGCAGTTCAGCGTGCCGGCGCGCAACACACCGTTGACGGACGAGTTCCGCCGGTGGGTGAAGGAGCACTACCCCGAGATCCACGAGGTCATGCGCGGCACGACGAATGGCCACTCCTTCCGGATCATGGAGCGCAACGCCTTCGACGTGGATGACGACGAGCGCATGGCGATCTACGAGGCTGCCTGGGAGAAGGGCGGCCTCCAGTTCCGCGCTAACTTCAAGGACATGCTGACGAGCAAGGCGGCGAACGACACCGCCGCCGAGTTCATCAAGCACAAGATCCGCCAGATCGTGAAGGACCCGGCGACTGCCGAGAAGCTCGCGAACATCGACCACCCGTATGCGGCGAAGCGGCCGCCGATCGACACGAACTACTTCGACACGTACAACCGCGACAACGTCAGCCTGGTCGACGTGCGCGCCGACCCGATCGCGGCGATCACCCCCACAGGCATTCGACTGCAGAGCGGCGCCGAGCACGCTGCGGACATCATCGTCTTCGCGACGGGGTTCGACGCCATGACCGGGTCGCTGCTGCGCCTCGGCATCACGGGCCGCGATGGGCTCACGCTGGCGAAGGCGTGGGAGGCAGGGCCGCGGAACTACCTGGGCCTGCAAGTGGCGGGATTCCCGAACCTGTTCACGATCACCGGGCCGGGCAGCCCCTCCGTGCTGTGCAACATGCCGGTGGCCATCGAGCAGCATGTCGAGTGGATCACGGACTGCATCGCGCACCTGCGCGGCCACGAGATCGAGCGCATCGAGGCGCGCGACGAGGCCAGCGACGAGTGGGTGCAGCAGGTGAACGAGGCGGCTCGGGCGACGCTGCTGCCGGAGGCGCACAGCTCGTGGTACCTCGGCGCGAACGTGCCCGGTAAGCCGCGCGTGTTCATGCCGTACGCCGGCGGGATGGCGCGCTACCGCGCCATCTGCGACGAGGTCGCCGCGCGTGACTACGAGGGCTTCGAACTGAACTGAGCAGTCGGTTCCGACAACCGGGAGTCGACGAGTCCTCCTGAAACGTCGTGACGTCCGGCGTGGTGATGACGACCGAGATACGGGCGGGAGGGACTGTCGCGTCGGTGTAACGGCACGCAGTCCCATCGGCCGGTGCTGGACTCCATGACCGAGCTGAAGCTGATCGCGAACGACGGCGCGATGTTCGATACCGGGCGACCCGAGGTTACCGGTGGGATCGTCCAGGCTCTCCAGAGCCGTCCAGCAGGCGCCTAGCCCGCAACCGGTACAGCCCCCCTCGATCACGACACGGCTGGCTCGTCGAGTCGCAGTCACCCGCTGGTCCGGTCAGGACGGCGCTTTGCTCTCATCCATGAGTTCACGCACGCGGCGGAAGCTGTGCGCTGCGATTGCCTGGTAGAGTCGCGTGCCCATACGCGGGTTGGTGTCCGCGAGCTGGCGCACATCGGCCGATTCGATGCGGACAAGCCGACAGTTTGTGACGGTGACGGCAGTGCCGGGGCTGCGGTATGGCGGGACGAGGGCTGCAACGCCCCACACGGCCGGTGCATGCACGATCGAGGGATCGTGGCCCGGCATGATGGTCCGCACCGCGATGGATCCCTCCAGGAGGATCCAGAACGCCTGCGGCTCATTCCCGGCGGCGGCGAGGCTGCGATCGGCCGACATGCCGATCTCCTGCCCCATTGCCCAGATCAAGTTCAGCTCGCCTTCCCCCATCTCGCGAAAGAGGGGGATGTCCTTCATCAGAGTGATCGCGTCGGTCGCCATGCTGACCCTTCTGCGTCGACGACACGCTCACGCGCGCGAGGATCGGACACCTACACGCTACTCGGATTGTCATGCGTCTGCGAGGTCGAGTCCGTTCGCCGCGTTGCGTGAGGCTCTCGACTCGGGTCGCCTCGAGCAGTCGGCGACAGCGTGGGACCGACGCTACGCGTCAGGCGCCGCGCTGACCGCGGGGTCGCAGTCGCCGAGCTCCCGATCGAGGAGCTGGAGCACCGACGCGGTGGCGGGGCCGACTTCCTCCCAGACTGCGCGGAGGTCGTCCAGCGTATCGACGTCGACGCGGAGCGAGTCCAGCAGGAGCTCCGTCAGCGGTGCGGCGGCGGCAGCGGCCGCTTCGCGGTGGCGCAGCGCGGAGTGGAGTCCGAACGCGGTGGTGATGACGTCGATCGGCCGGAGGCCGAGGGCGGTGGTGCCGCCGTCCTCGGAGGCGACGATCGTGACGCCGGGCGTCACGAGGGCCTCGAGGAGCGCGGCGATGTCGCTGGACTGGAGCTGAGGGAGGTCGCCGGGCAGCACGAGCGCGGCGTCCACCCGACCGGCGAGGCTGGTCAGCGCCAGGATGACGGCAGTGTTGTATCCCTCGCCGATGTCGTGGAGTACCTCGGCACTGTGGCGGTGCGCACTGGGGTCGTATGCGGGATCGGCGCTGACCACGATCAGCGGACCGGTGTGTACCAGCCGGATCGCGGCAAGCACGTCGTCCAGCATCGCGAGCACCAGCGACCGGCGCACGGCGGCATCGAGGTGCGCGCCCAGCCGGCTCTTCGCCCGCCCGGCATCCTGCACCGCGACGATGATCGCCGTCTCGTTCGTGTCCGGTGCGGCGCTCATTCGCGTTCGATGATTTCGAGCAGCGCGGTCGCGACGCGCGCGCGTCCGTCGTCGCCGGTCATCATCGTGTCGCAGGCGGCGGCGTCCATGCCGAGTGCCTGCACGGCCGGCACGCAGTCCGCGTCGACATTGTCCACGACGAAGCAGTCGATGAGCCCCGCGTACAGACGCGCGATGCCGAGGGCGGACACGTCGTGCCCCAGCGCGCGCATCATGTCCGCCGCCGGGCCCTTGATCGCGGCGCCGCCGACGATCGGCGAAACGGCGAAGCGGCGCGCCTGTGTCCGCAGCACCGCATCGCGCACGCCGGGCACGGCGAACAGCGGATCGATCGAGACGAACGGATTGCTCGGCGCGAACACCAGCGCGTCGCAGTCCTCGATCGCCTCGATGACGCCGGGGGTGGGGCGCGTGTTCGAGGCGTTGGGGAACGTGAACCCGGTCACGGCGTCGGCGGCTCGGCGCTGCACGAAGTATGTCTGGAACGGCAGGTCGCCGTCCGCGGTCTGCACGATGGTGGGGTGGGGGTCGTTCGACACCGGCAGCACCGTGACCTCGATTCCGCGCGCACGGGCGAGGTCGGCGGTTGCCTCGGCGAGCGTCATGCCGACGCGCAGGCGGGCGGTGCGGAACAGGTGCGTCGCCAGGTCCTGGTCGCCGATGCCGAACCACGCGTCGCCGCCGAGATCGCGGAGTGCTTCGAGCGTGGCGTGGGTGTCGCCACGCAGCCCCCAGCCGAACTCGCCCTCGAGGCCCGCGAGCGTGTAAATGACGCTGTCAATGTCAGGGGAGACGTGCAGGCCGTGCCATTCCAGGTCATCGCCGACGTTGCAGATGGCGGTGATCTGCGCGGGGTCGGTCACGGTGGCGAGCCCCGCGAGGAGTCGCGCGGCACCGATGCCGCCGGCGAGGACGGTCAGTCGCATCTGGAATCCCTCCGCCAGCCGCGCATCTGCGTGGCCCTCGCGGCATGGTAAGGCCTCGCTGCCGGGCGCTTTCGTGTAATTTCGAGCAGCCGTCGCCAGCGACCTGCGGAGGAGCCCGTCATGACTACGCCGAACGACCAGATCATCGCATGGCTCGCCGACCTCGAAGGCGCGCTGTCTCGCCAGGACTGGGAGGGGGCCAGCGCGCTCTTCCTCGATGACTCGTATTGGCGCGACTTGACGGCGTTCACATGGAACATCAAGACGCTGGAGGGCCACGAAGCCATCCGCACGATGCTCGAGGCGCGTGGCGCGGAGACGGCCGCGGGTTCGTGGAGCCTCGAGGGTGACGCGACCGCCTCCGCGGACGGGGTCATCGAGGGGTGGGTCGCGTTCGAGACGGCGGTAGGGCGCGGCAAGGGCCACGTCCGCCTGCGCGATGGCGAGGCGTGGACGCTGCTCACCGCGCTGCGCGAGCTCAAGGGCTTTGAGGAGCAGCGCGACGCGGATCGTCCCTTCGGCGTGGAGCACGGTGCAATCCCGAGTCGCGTGACGTGGCTGGCGGCGCGAGAGCGCGAGCAGGCGGAATTGGGTACCTCGACGCAGCCGTTCGTGGTCATCGTCGGGGGAGGGCAGGGCGGTATCGGCCTCGGCGCGCGGCTGCGGCAACTTAACGTGCCGACCGTCATCATCGACCGTCTCCCACGCGCGGGGGACTCGTGGCGGAACCGCTACGACTCGCTGACGCTGCACGACCCGGTGTGGGCCGACCATATGCCGTACATCCCGTTTCCCGCGCACTGGCCCGTTTATACGTCCAAGGACAAGATGGGCGACTGGCTCGAGGCCTACGTGAGCCTGATGGAGCTGAACTACTGGACAAGCACCTCGTGCCAGCGCGCGTTGTACGACGAGGCTGTCGGCACGTGGACCGTGGAGGTCGAGCGGGACGGCGTGCCGCTGACGCTGCATCCCTCGCACCTCGTGCTGGCGACGGGCATGTCAGGGATGCCGAACATGCCGGCGATCCCCGGTGCCGACGTGTTCGACGGCGACCTGTACCACTCGAGCCGCTACCGCAGCGGAGAAGCGTACCGCGGCAAGCACGCGGTGGTCCTCGGCTCGAACAACTCCGCGCACGACGTCGCGCAGGACCTGTGGGAGTACGGCGTCGGGAGTGCCACGATGATCCAGCGATCCTCGACGACCGTGGTGCGGCGCGGGCGCATCCGCGGCGGCGTCGGGAACTACTCGGAGGGGGCGGTCGCCTCCGGGCTGACAACGGACCGCGCTGACCTGCTCGCGGCGGCGATGCCGCAGCGCCTTGCGCCGGCCGTGCAGGCCGCGGTGACCCGCAAGATGCGCGAGGACGACGCGGAGTACTACGCGCGCATCGAGGCGGCCGGGTTCCTTCTCGACTTCGGCGAGGACGATACGGGCGTGGCGCTGAAGTACCAGCGCCGCGGCTCCGGTTACTACATCGACGTGGGTGCGAGCGAGCTGGTCGTGAACGGCGGGATCAAGCTGCGGACGCGCGTCGGCATCGACCGGCTCACGCCTCGGTCGGTCGTGCTGACGGACGGCGAGGAGCTCCCGGCCGACCTCGTGGTCTGCGCGACGGGGTACGGGTCGATGAACGGCTGGGCGGCGCAGCTGATCTCGCAGGAGGTCGCCGACCGCGTCGGGAAGGTGTGGGGCCTCGGTTCCGACACGGCGTACGACCCCGGCCCGTGGGAGGGCGAGCAGCGCAACATGTGGAAGCCGACGCAGCAGCCCGGCCTCTGGTTCCACGGCGGAAACCTCGCGCAGTCGCGGCACTACTCGCTGTACCTGGCGTTGCAGCTGAAGGCGCGGCTCGAGGGCATCCCGACGCCCGTCTACGAGCTGCAGCCTTCGTACCACCTCTCGTAGCGCGGGGAGCCGCGGATCGGGCGCGAGCCGGAACGAGAGTGGCGTCGAGGTGGCGGCGCGGGGCGGCCCACCCCTACCCCTCCCGGCGCGGGAGGGGTGAGAAAAGAGAGAACCAACCGTGAGGAGCTGCGCCCCTCACACTCCCGGCGGAACTCTATGTGGGCGCGTGGCGTTGGCGCGAGTGATTCGCACCGCCCATCACAGATGCATCACCACGCGGCACCTCGACGATGCCGTGCGCCTCGCCCGCATCGGAGCCGGAACCCTCACCCTACCCTCTCCCCCTCAAAGGGGGCGAGGGTTCTGACGATCACCGTGCGACTGGACTAGCATCACGGCCGAGATGCACTCGGGACTGCCCGAGGACGCTTTGTGCAGTTCGAGGGGGACCGGATGCTGGATGTCGTGAGCAACGAGGAGATCATCCAGGAGGCGCGCCGCCGGCTTCTGCAGGGGCCGTGGGACTACCTCGTCGGGGGGTCGGAGTCGGAGACGACGCTCCGTCGGAACCGGCAGGCGTTCGACCGCATCGCGTTCCGTCCGAGGATCCTCGTGGACGTGTCGGAGATCGACCCGTCGACCACGTTCATGGGACACGCACTGCGCATCCCCGCGATCCTCGCGCCGATCGGCGGGATGCAGGCGCTGCATCCCGAGGGCGCGGCTGCGGGTGCGAAGGGCGCGGGCGACTTCGGCATCATGCAGACCGTGAGCTCAGTCACCCAGCCGGCGCTCGAGGTGACCGCCGCCGCAGGCAGCGGCGCGAAGATCTTCCAGCTCTACGTGAACGGCGATGAGCAGTGGACGCGCGACATCCTCGCGCGGGTGAAGGTCGCGGGGTACACCGAGTTGGCGCTCACCGTCGACGTGGCGCGCGGCAGCCGGCGCGAGCGCCCGATGGTCACGCGCTACGCGCGCGCCGCTTCGCCGACGACGGGCGACCGCGACTTCCGCGCCGCGCTGACGTGGGACACGATGGACATGATCCGCGAGATCGGCGGACTACCGTTCATCCTGAAGGGCGTCCAGACCGCCGAGGATGCCGAGATCGCTGTGCAGCACGGGGTGGACGCGATCTGGGTCTCGAACCACGGTGGTCGTCAGATCGACCACGGACTGGGCAGCATGGACACGCTGCCCGAGATCGTCGCCGCCGTGAACGGCCGCGCAAGGATCATCGTGGACGGTGGCGTGCAGCGCGGCACCGACATCCTGAAGGCGCTCGCGCTGGGCGCGGACGTAGTGGCACTCGGGCGGCTGCAGGGCTGGGGCCTCGCGGCGGACGGTGCCAACGGCATCGTGCGGATGCTCGAGATCCTCGAGGACGAGTTGATCTCGGCGATGGGACTCATCGGCATCACGAAGATCGACCAACTCACGGCACGGCACGTGTGCAAAACGGACGCGATCGTGACGCCCGCGCACGAGATGAGCAGCTGGGTGAACATGGGCATCGATCGGATCAAGTAGTCGCACGCCTCGACGCCCGCACGGGCGGGAACAGGTCGGACAGCCCACCCCAACCCTCCCCCGTGAAGGGGGAGGGAGCCGGAATCGCAGAGCTCGCGCGATCATCGAGGAGCCACAGATGGTGCAGATCGGCAGCGCGCCGTTCACGTACGACGCGCGCAATGACTGGGAGCAGATGCCCGCGGGCATGAGACTGCACGAGACGCCGGGCGTCGCGGTGAGCGCGGACGACACCGTGTACCTGCTGACGAGGAACGTCGACAACCCGATGGTCGTGTTCGACCGCGAGGGGAACTTCCTGCGGACGTTCGGGCAGGGCGTGTTCACGAACCGCGCGCACGCGGTGCGGGTCGCCTCGGACGGGCTGCTGTACTGCGCGGACGACGGGTCACACACGATCACGAAGTGGACGCCTCAGGGCGAGCTGCTGCTGACGATCGGCACGCCGGGCGTGTCGTCCGGCAAATTCAGCGGCCTCCCGTTCAACCGCCCGACCGATGTCGCCGTGTCGCCCATCGACGGCGCGCTGTACATCAGCGACGGCTACGGCAACGCACGCATCCACAAGTACTCGCCCGAGGGCAACTTGCTGCTGTCCTGGGGCGAGCCGGGCATCGGCGCGGGGCAGTTCATGGTGCCGCACAACATCGCGTTCAACCCGAGCGGTGACCTCCTCTACGTCGCGGACCGCGAGGCGCACCGCGTGCAGGTGTTCGATACGACCGGCCGGCACATCGTGACGTGGCACGACATCCACCGCCCGTGCGGGCTCGCGGTGGGACCTGATGGGAACGTGTACGTGGGCGAGCAGCGCACCGGGACGTTCATGGAAGGTTCGCTGAACCTGGGCCACGCAGTGAGCGTGTTCTCGCCGGATGGCAGGCTGTTCGCGCGCCTCGGAGCGCCCGAGGAGGGCGAGGGGCCTGGCCAGTTCATCGCGCCGCACAGCATTGCGGTGGACTCGAGCGGGAGCGTGTACGTCGGCGAGGTGTCGTGGACGGAGGCGGGGCGCCACCTCGACCCGCCGCGTGATCTGAAGAGCGTGAAGAAGCTGGTGCATCTGTAGCGCTTCCGCGCTTGGGGGACCGGGCGTGACGCTGCATGTGCCTCGACGGGTCTCGAGGCGGCAGCGCAGGGCGGCCCACCCCCTTTCCTCCCGGCGCGGGAGGGGTGAAAGAGAAGAGAACCAAGTGTGAGGAGCTGCGCCCCTCACACTCCCGGCGGAGTGGGTAAAGGTAACGGGGCGATTTGCTGCAATTGGTACAACGAGAGCGGTCCCGATCCGAGGTGCGGTCAGCCTCATCGATCGCGCGTACTCGACAGCCCATGTGAACACGAAGAAGGCCCGCCGATCGGCGGGCCTTCGCGTGTGCGCGTCGAGATGACGCTTACTTGATGGCGATCAGCTCGATTTCGAAGATGAGGTCGGCGTTCGGGGGGATGGGGCCGCCGCCGCCGGGGCCGTATCCGATGTCGGAGGGGATGAAGACGGTGCGCTTGCCGCCGACCTTCATCGTGGAGAGGCCCTCGGAGAAGCCCTTGATGACCGCATTCATGGGGAACGTGATGGGCGTGCCGCCGACGGAGCTGTCGAACTGCTTGCCGCCCGCCGCCAGCTTGCCCGTGTAGTGCACGGTGACCTGCTGGTCCATGCGCGGGGAGTCACCCTCGCCGACGACCTCGTCGACGTACTCCAGCCCGCTGTCCGTCTTCGTCCCGCCTTCGAGCATCTGTCCGTCCTTCTCATTCCGGCATCCCGGTCGGGGGCGCCCTCGTTGGTCTGTCGCCAGTGTAGCCGGAGGCGTCCTGACATCGAGCCGCAGTCATCGCGTAATGACGAGGCAACGCGTGCGCAGCCTGCCGTTCCTCAGGAGCTCATCAGAGGATCACCGAGGCGTCACGTCGACCTCGTAGCGTCGCTGGTACCGCCCGCACTTCGAGGCGCGACGCACGAGAGGACTCCACGACGATGCTGGAAACGATGGACAAGCTGGCCACGGGCGCCGGATCGACGCACTTCGACCTCACGACGGCGAGCATCGCCGACATCAACGCGGCGTTCGATGCGGGCGCGCTGACCTCAGAGCAGCTCGTGCAGATCTACCTCGACCGGATCGAGGCGTACGACGAGGCCGGGCCGAAGATCAACGCCGTGCTCGCGCTGAACGGCATGGCGCTGGAGACGGCGCGTGCCCTCGACGCCGAGCGCAAGGCGAGCGGCCCGCGCTCCCCGTTGCATGGCATCCCGGTGATCCTCAAGGACGTGTTCGACACCGCCGACATGCCGACGACCGGTGGCTACACGCCGCTGAAGGATGTGCACCCGACGAAGGACTGCACGATCGTCGAGCGACTGCGCAACGCAGGCGCGATCATGCTCGCGAAGGTGAACCTGAGTGACTGGTTCGGGAACCCGGACACGATGGCGAGCAGCACGCTGGGCGGCTCGACGCTCAACCCGTTCGCCCTCGACCGCACGCCCGGCTGGTCCAGCGCCGGCACCGGCGCCGGGCTCGCGGCGCACTTCGGGACGGTCGGCCTCGGCAGCGAGACGGGCTTCTCGATCCGCACCCCCACGAGCGACAGCAACCTGTTCGGCCTGTCCACGACCTCGGGCCTGATCAGCCGCGCGGGTCAGATGTGGTCCTACATGACCGGTGAGCGCGGCGGCCCGATGGCGCACAGCGTGTATGACCTGGCGGCGACCCTCGACATCATCGCGGGCTTCGACAGCGACGACCTGTGGACGGCGAACAGCCTCGGCAAGATGCCGATGGAGTCGTACGTGAGCTTCATCAACCCTGACGGGTTGAAGGGCGCGCGCGTCGGCGTGCTCAAGGAAGCCTGGGACTTCTCGCCCGTCGACCCGGCGGTGATCGAGATGGCGAAGCAGGCGATCGGCGTGTTCTCCGAGAACGGCGCAGTGGTGATCGAGCCGGTCTCGCTGGGCATCGACCTGCCGGGGTACCTCGCCAACAACGGCTTCCCGGCGCGCTTCGAGCGGGTCGCCTGTGCAGCAGTACCTCTCGCGCCACGGCGCCGAGTACCCGTTCAAGACGGCGGAGGCGCTGCTTTTGGACCACGAGGGCGTGCCGGAGCGCCCGGCCGATCGTGAGCAGATCGAGACCCCGGTCGACCTCGACCGGGACCCGAAGTACCGCGCCTCGCTCGAGGGCAAGGTGCGGCTTCGCGAGGCGGTCGTGGCGCTGATGGACAAGTACGGCCTCGACGCGTTGATCTACCCGCACAAGCTCCACGGTCCGCTGCCGATCGGCCCGAAAGACGACGAGGTGCGTGCGTACAAGCCGAACCAGATGAGCCCGCTCACGGGGATGCCCGCGTTCATCGTGCCGATGGGGTTCACGCCCGAGGGGCTGCCCGTCGGGCTCGAGATCCTCGGCCGTCCGTGGAGCGAGCCGACACTGATCAAGCTGGCGAGCGGCTTCGAAGCCGTGACAAACAACCGCCGCGTCCCGGCGAGCACGCCGCCGCTGCCCGGCGAGAGCTTCGACTACTAGCCGGATCTCTCAGCGCCTGGCTCCCACATGAAGCAGCCCCCGCAAGCGGGCTGCTTCATGTGTCCATGATGTGGGCGTGTTTCGCCTTAGCGCGGTTCGAGGCCCCAGTTGATCGCGTTGCGGAGCAACTGGATGTACGCCTGCTTCTCCCATGAGCCACGGACGGTCGGCGGGGTGATGCCACCCGGCGCGACGCTCTCATCGACGATCGACTGCGGCTGCGTGGTCGGCGCGTGGTTGTGGCCGAGGGCGAAGTAGCAGACCGCGCCGAGCCCGCTCTCTTTCACGTAGCCGAGGATGTAGGTCTCGCCGTCCGGTAGGAGCGCGGTGTCCTCGTCGTAGACGAAGCCGAAGCCGGGCGGGGTCTTGTCCGGGCCGAGGCGTGCGGTGAGCAGCGGCTTCGCGCCGGGGAACACCTCGACCTGGTAGGGCTCGTCGATCGTCTCGAACACGGTGGGCACGCCCGCGGTGATCGGGTGCGTCGTGTCGACGACGTCGACGTCGAAGCGGCGCAGCGGCGCGTGGTTGATGAAGAATCCGCCGAGGACGTCGTGGTACGGGGAGCGCAGCACACGCCGCCTCGGCTTACCGGATAGGCTCAGCATGTCGGGGACCCGCCGAGCGCGACCGCCGCTGCTGCCGTGCAGCGCGAGCCACCGCCCGCCCTTCGTGATCCAGTCCTCGAGGACGCCGAGCTGTCCCTCGTCGGGGAGCGGGCCAGCGGTGTAGGTGATCAGCAACTCGCATCCGGGCAGCCACTTCTCGATGTCCTCGAAGTCGCCGGCGATCGTGCTGTGGATGTGCTCACGCTCGCCGAGGATGTTGAGCAGGCGCAGCCGCGCGTAGTCATGGTCGTGCGCAGCGGGGTTACCGACGGGGTAGCCGCCGACGATCAGGTGGACTCGATGACTCGTCGGTTCCGCAGTGACCATGCCAGCCTCCCGTGCTTCCGCGCGGAGTATGCCAGATCGTGTGGCGTCCGACCGCGTCACGCCCCGGCGAGAGCCTCGACCTCCTCTGCGGAGAGGCCCGCGCCCGCAAGCACCTCGCGCGTGTGCTCGCCGATGAGCGGCGGGCGGCCGTGCTCGGCGGGGGTGTCGGAAAACTCCCACGGCACGCCGATCGTGCGCACACGGCCGACGCCGGGGTAGTCGAAGGCGCTCAGCAGCCCGAGTGCTGCGGCCTGTGGATCCTCGACGAGGCGCGAGTAGGTGTTGTACGGGACGGCGTTGCCGCCGAGCTCGCGCACCTTCGCGACGATCTCGTCGGCGGGGTGCGTCTTGAAGGCCGCCTCGAACTCCGCCTTGTGCTCGGTGGGCCACTGCGGGCTGCGCTTCCCAGTGTTCTCGAGGATCTCCGGGATGCCCAGCCACTCGCAGAACGCGGCGAGCGCGGCGTCGTCCTCCATGAAGCCCCAGAGGATGCCGAGGTCGGCGGTCATGAAGCCGCGCGCCTGCGGGCGGAAGGCCGCGAGGCAGTGGCCGATCCACTCGTCGGGCTCGCTCTCGGAGACCCACTGGATCGTCTGCATCGCGATCTGGGAGCCGACCAGGCTGACCGCGACCTCCTGGCCCTTGCCGCTCTGGTCACGCTCGAGGAGTGAGGCCATCGCGCCGTGGAACGCGAAGAGCGATGCGCTCAGCGAGCCGAGCGGCAGGCCGTGCCGCGTCGGTGCCTGCCCGAGCGTGCCGAGGTAGCGCCACTGACCGGACATCGCCTGCACGTCCAGTTCGGACGCGCGCTGGTTGGCGAGTGGGCCGGTGTTGCCCCACGGCGTGATCGGCACGACCACCAGCCGCGGCCAGCGCGCCGACAGCGCGGCGTAGGTCATGCCAAGCTCCTCGGCCTCGTCGGGGTAGAGGTCGAGCAGCAGCACATCCGCGCTGTCGATGAGCTTCTCGAGCGCGCCACGCGCGGCGGCGTTCGCGCGCCAGTCGAGGCGCACGCTCTGTTTGCTGCGGTTCGCGGAGAGGAACGCGGCGGCGTCCTCGCCGATGAACGGCGGGCCCTGCTGGCGGAGGTAGTCGCCCTCGGGCGGCTCAACCTTCGTCACGGTCGCGCCGAGGTCGGCGAAGATCATGCCGCAGTAGCCGAGGTAGCCCTGCGTCGTCTCGACGACGCGCAGTCCTTCGAGCGGTCCAGTCATATCGATCCCCGTCCGCGCTGGTGCGAGCTAGTTCGAGTGTTTGGGGAGATACTCCGCGAGGAAGTCCTCCGTGTCCGAGCCGACCATGTGCGTCGCGCGGATCTCGCCGGGCGTGCGACTGAAGTGCCACGGCAGTCCGCCGACGGTCACGCGGCCCCACGGGCTCACGAAATCCTCGAGCATTCGCTGCTCGCGCACCTGCGGATGTACGCGCAGGTTGTTGTAGGTGAAGTAGGTGCTGCTCGGCACGCGCGCTGCCTGCAGCAGCTCGAGCCACTCGGCGGCCGGCTTCGTCGCGATGGCTGCCTCGATCGCCGCGTCGATGGCGTCACGGTGCGCGACGCGGCCGGCGTTGCGCTGGAGCGCGGGGTCTTTCGCCTGCTCCGTGAGGCCGAGGACGCGACAGACGCTCTGCCACTCGACCTCGGTGTTCGCGGTGACGTTGAGGTAGCGGCCATCCTCGGCCTGGTAGGCGCGGGACGGACAGAGCGTGCTGACGCCCGAGCCCATCGGCGTCGGGTTCTGGTCGTTCGCGAAGTACTCCTGCGCGCGGATGCCGGAATACGCGACGGCGGCCTGCATCTGCGACTGGTCGATGAACTGACCCTTGCCGGTGAACTTGCGACGCCACAGCGCGGCGAGCACGCCCGAGACGATGTACTGCGAGGTCGTCAGGTCGATGTGCCCGCCGTGCTTGATGCCCTCGGGCGGCTCGCCGACGGGGCCGCTGACGGAGGCGAAGCCGGAGATCGCCTGCCCGTACGGGTCGGTGCTGCCCATCTGCTTGTACGGCCCGCGTGACCCGTAGCCAGACGAGGAGCAGTACACGATGCGCGGGTTGATCTTCGACACCTGCTCGTAGCCGAGGCCTCGACGTTCCATGAAGCCGGGGCGGTGGTTCTCGATGATCACGTCGGACTTCAGCACGAGCTGGTGGACGGCCTCGCGGATCATCTCGTCGCGGAGGTCGACGGTGGTGAGGCGCTTGTTGAGGTTCATGGAGATGTAGACGGCGGTGATGCCGTTCTTCCAGGGCGGGGGCTGGCGCGAGAGGTAGTCGCCCTCGGGCGGCTCGAGCTTGATGATCTCCGCGCCCATCTCTCCGAGGAGGGCGCAGGCCCAGGGGCCGACGGCGTAGTGGGTGGCATCGAGCACTCGGATGCCGGTGAGGGGGCCGGTCATGGTGGCCATCCTTCCTCGAGCCTGCCGGTGCGCGCGTAACGGATCGCCGAGACGGGGCGGCAGACGTCGCCAACCCTCGGATTCTAGGCCGAGGATGCAACGGATGTGATGCGGCGGGGGCAAGCGGCGGAGCGCCCTCGACGGTGCGGGAGATCGAGGTGCTGTGCGACGTGCTGCGACCCCCAACCCCAACCCTCCCCCGTAGAGGGGGAGGGGGTCGGAGCTCAGAACCCTCGCCCACGCAGCGGGAGAGGGCAGGGTGAGGGTCCGCTTCTGCTTGCGGGAGGGGTTTCCCGCTTGGTCTCCTCGACGCTTTGAGGAGCGGGGACACGGCTGGCGCCCGGAGGGGGATCGAGGCGCCAGCCGCGTCGTGGTGGCTAGACGGTGGCGGCGACCATCTGCGCGTAGGTGGGGACGCGCAGGTGGAAGTCGGTAACGCGCTGGTAGGCGTCGCCGACCTGGAAGACGGGGGCCTCGTTGAAGGCGGCGCCCACGAGCTGCATCGACAGCGGGAGTGGGAGCGCGCCGGTGGTGAAGCCGACGGGCAGCGCCATCGCGGGGAGGCCCGCGAGGTTCCACGGGGCGGTGAAGCTCGGCTCGTTCAGGCGACGCTCCGGCGTCATTGCCTCGCGCATCGGGGCCGGGCCGATCGAGGTCGGCATGGCGAGGACGTCTACGGTGTCGAAGAGCTTCGTCATCTCCTGCTTGAAGTAGGAGCGGAAGCGCTGGGCCTGCACGTAGTCTGCGCCGCTGAAGACCATGCCGCGCGCGAGCTGCTGGGCCGTGTACTTCCCATAGTCATCGTAGCGAGTGTCGAGGTCCGGCCGGTGGTAGGCGGAAGCCTCGCTCCACATGATGATCTGGTTCGCGTCGCGCGACTCGGCGGCGTAGGGGACCTCCACCTCCGAGATGATCGCGCTCATGCCCTCGAGCACCTTCACGGCGGCGAGGATGGCGTTCTTCGTGTCGACGTCGAGCGCCGGGTTCTCGAGGAAGTAGCCCATCGTCAGGCCGATCCTCATGCCCTTCACGTCGCCGGTCAGCGTCGCGGTGTAGTCGGGCACGGGGACATCGACGGTGCAGGGGTCGCGCGGGTCGTAGCCCGCCATGACGTTGAGCATCAGCGCGCAGTCGTAGGCGGTGCGGGCCATCGGGTTGATGCCGTCCAGGCTGTAGCCCAGCGGGACGCAGCCGAACTTCGACACGCGGCCGAAGGTCTGCTTCATGCCGGTGCCGCCGTTGACGGACGAGGGGCCGCGTGTCGAGCCGCCCGTGTCCGTGCCGAGGCCGCCGAGGACGAGCCCCGAGGCGATCGCGATGCCGGTGCCGGAGGAGGAGCCGGCGGCGGTGCGGGGGAGGTCCCACGGGTTCTGGGGCATCGGGAACGGCTTGTCGGGGTCGGGCGCGCCGTTGGCGAACTCGCTGAGCACGGTCTTGCCGACGAACACCGCACCGGCCACGCGGAGCTTCTCCACGACCGCCGCGTCGTAGCCCTCGCCCCACTTGGGGTCGAGGACGACGCTATTCGCGGTGGTCGGCGCGGTCTTGGTGGCGATGATGTCCTTCGCGGCCATCGGGATGCCCTGGAGCGGGCCGAGATCCACGCCCTTCGCCAGCAGCGCGTCCGTCTCCGCGGCCTCGGCGAGCGCGATCTCCGGCATCGTCGTGATGAACGAGCCGAGCGTCGGGTTCAGTGCCTCGATCTTGTCGAGGTGGATGTGCGTCAGCTCGACGCTGGTGATGGTGCCGGCGCGCAGGGCGGCAGCGGCGTCCTTGATCGTGATCGGTGTGTCCAACGCAGTGTGTCCTTCCCCGGATCCTCGGTCGGTGAGGGCGACCGTGCTCATCGTGGACGAGCGCCGTTTCCCGGTGGTGACCCCCGCGTGACGGCGAGGTGAACAGCGGGTCACGTTGCGATAGCGGGGATGTCGGCAACGCGTGCGAGGTACGCGCCTGACCTCGAGGGGAGCGCGGGAACTAGCGGGCGTCGAGGTCGCTGATGCGGTGCGCGGCGGCGTAGACGTTGAGGCTGTCCGCGCGCACAAAGCCGGCGAGCGTGATGTCGAATGACTCGGCCAACTCGACCGCAAGGCTCGAGGGCGCGCCGACCGAGGCGACGACCGGGATCCGCGCGGCAAGCGCCTTCTGCAGCAACTCAAAGCTTGCGCGGCCACTGAGCATGAGGATGCTGTCGGTCAGCGGCAGGCGGCCCTCGATCAGAGCGGACCCGACGAGCTTGTCGAGGGCGTTGTGGCGGCCGACGTCCTCGAACAGGCCGAGGAGGGCGCCGTCGAGGTCGAAGAGGCCGGCTGCGTGCAGTCCGCCGGTGCGGTCGAACGTTGCCTGCGCCTCGCGGAGCCGCTGGGGCAGCGCGCGCAGCGTCGAGTCGGGGACGCGCGCGCCGCGCGGGAGCACCGCGCAGCCGTGGATCTCCAACGATTCGAGCGCGGCCTTGCCGCACACGCCGCAGCTGGAGGTCGTGTAGAAGTTGCGCTGCACGCTGGCGTCGTCGACCTCGAGGCCGGGGCGCACCGTCACGTTGACGATGTTCTGACGCTGCGGCTCGTCCTCGTCGGTGCAGTACGAGATGTCGAGGACGTCGTCGCGCCCGCCGATGATCGACTCGCCGTAGAGGAAACCGGCGGCGAGCTCGAAGTCGTGCCCGGGGGTGCGCATCGTCACGGCGATGCGGCGCGTGTCGAGGCCGTCCGCCGTCTCGCGGATCAGGCGGATCTCCATCGGCTCCTCGACGGCGAGCGTGTCGTCCTCGACGGACCACTCGCCCGCGCGGAGGCGACGCACGGCGTGGCTCGTCGTGCTGCTCGAGCCGCGGTCTGTGATGGGTGTGAAGTTCATGGGGCGGGCCTAGTGAGCGTCGGGCACCGGGACAAGGCGGCGCACGGCCTCATCAGCGAGCTCGTGCAGCCCTGCGCCGCCGTTCTCGACGTACGAAATGATCTCGCGGCGCATGCGAGGCGCCCAGAACATGCGCAGGTGATTCGCGACGCCCTCGACGGCCTCGTCGTGAGGGAAGGTCGCGAAGAACAGCGCGATCTGGTTCGCCTTGTGGACCATCGTGTCCGCGTGCGCCACGAGTTACCTCGTGTCCGTCGAGGAGCCGGCGACCTGTGTCGTCGCCTCGCGCAGGGCGAGGTAATCGAGCTGCCACTCGGAGCGCTGGCCGGTGCGGTTCACCTGGACGGCGGTCACCTTGTACTCGGGGCAGTCGGTTGCCCAGTCGGCGAACTCCGTGGTCACCACGTTCGCGCCCGAGTCGGGGTGGTGGAATGTCGTGTAGACCACGCCCGGCTGCATGCGCTCCGAGATCAGCGCGCGCAGCGCGGTCTCGCCGATGCGGCTGGTGATCGTCACGAGGTCGCCGTCGTTGATGCCGCGGTTCTCAGCGTCCCACGGGTGGATCTCCAGCCGGTCCTCGTCGTGCCAGACGACGTTTGCGGTGCGGCGGGTCTGCGCGCCGACGTTGTACTGCGACAGGATGCGGCCGGTCGTCAGGAGGAGCGGGAAACGGTCGTTCGTGCGCTCCTCGGTGGGGACGTACTCGGTGACCATGAACAGGCCCTGGCCGCGCACGAAGCCCGCCTCGTGCATGATCGGCGTGCCGTTAGGCGCGCCCTCGTTGCACGGCCACTGGATGCTGCCGAGCTCCTCGAGGCGGTCGTAGGAGACGCCCGCGAAGGTCGGGGTGAGGCGCGCGATCTCGTCCATGATCTCGGACGGGTGGCTGTAGGCCATGTCGTAGCCGAGGGCCTTCGACAGCGCGATTGTGATCTCCCAGTCCGCAAGCCCGGCCTTCGGCGGCACGGCCTTGCGGACGCGGCTGATGCGGCGCTCCGCGTTGGTGAACGTGCCGTCCTTCTCCAGGAACGACGAGCCCGGCAGGAACACGTGCGCGTAGCTGGCCGTCTCGGTGAGGAACAGGTCCTGCACGATGATGCACTCCATCGCGCCAAGGCCCGCCGTGACGTGCTTCGTGTTCGGGTCGGACTGCACGATGTCCTCGCCCTGGATGTAGAGGCCCTTGAACGTGCCGTCCAGCGCCGCGTCGAACATGTTCGGGATGCGCAGGCCGGGCTCCGACTGGAGGCCGACGTTCCAAGCGTCCTCGAACATCGTGCGGACGCCTTCGTCGGAGACGTGGCGGTACCCGGAGAACTCGTGCGGGAATGAACCCATGTCGCACGAGCCCTGAACGTTGTTCTGGCCGCGCAGCGGGTTCACGCCGACGCCGGGGCGGCCGATGTTCCCGGTCGCCATCGCGAGGTTCGCGATGCCCATGACCATCGTGGAGCCCTGGCTGTGCTCGGTGACGCCGAGGCCGTAGTAGATCGCGGCGTTGCCGCCGGTCGCGTACAGCCGGGCTGCGCCGCGCAGGTCCGCGGCGGACACGCCGGTCGTGGCCTCGAGGGCCTCGGGGGAGTTGCGCTCCTCGGCGACGAACGCGGCCCAGCGCGCGAAGGCGGCGGGGTCGCAGCGCTCCTGCACGTAGGCGTGGTCCACGAGGTCCTCGGTCACCACGACGTGCGCCATCGCGTTGATCACCGCGACGTTGGTGCTGGGACGCAGCGGGAGGTGGTAGTCCGCCTCGACGTGCGGGAGCTTGATGAGGTCGATGCGCCGGGGGTCGACGACGATCAACTTCGCGCCCGCGCGCAGCCGACGCTTCATCTGCGAGGCGAACACGGGGTGCGCGTCGGTGGGGTTCGCGCCGATGACGACGATCACGTCGGCGGCCTCGACGGAGTCGAAGTCCTGCGTGCCGGCGGAGGTGCCGAGCGTCGTCTTCAGCCCGTAGCCGGTGGGCGAGTGGCAGACGCGCGCGCAGGTGTCCACGTTGTTGTTGCCGAAGCCCGCGCGCACCAGCTTCTGCACGAGGAACGTCTCCTCGTTCGTGCAGCGCGAGGAGGTGATGCCGCCGACGGCGTCCTGACCGTACTTCGCCTGGATGCGCTTGAACTCGCTGGCGGCGTAGGAGATCGCCTCGTCCCAAGATACCTCGCGCCACGGGTCGGTGATCTTCGAGCGGATCATCGGAGAGAGGACGCGATCGCGGTGGGTGGCGTAGCCCCACGCGAAGCGGCCCTTCACGCAGGAGTGGCCGTGGTTCGCCTTGCCGTCCTTGAACGGCATCATGCGCACGACCTCGTTGCCCTTCATCTCGGCCTTGAAGGAGCAGCCGACGCCGCAGTAGCCGCACGTCGTGACGACGCTGTGGTCGGGCTGACCGGCGTCAATGATCGACTTCTCGGTGAGCGTCGCGGTCGGGCATGCCTGCACGCACGCACCGCAGGACACGCATTCGGAGTCCACGAACGAGTGACCGCCTGCGGAGACCTTCGAGTCGAACCCCCGTCCCGCGATCGTCAGAGCGAAGGTGCCCTGCACCTCCTCGCACGCGCGCACGCAGCGCGAGCAGACGATGCACTTCGCGGCGTCGAAGGTGAAGTACGGGTTCGTCTCGTCCTTCAGGGCGTCGAGGTGGTTCGCGCCCTCGTAGCCGTAGCGCACCTCGCGCAGGCCGACGGCACCGGCCATGTCCTGCAGTTCGCAGTCGCCGTTGGCCGCGCAGGTGAGGCAGTCCAGCGGGTGGTCGGAGATGTACAGCTCCATGACGCCTCGACGCAGGCCGGCGAGCTGCGGCGTCTGCGTGGTGACGCGCATGTGGTCCTCGACCGGGGTGGTGCAGGAGGCAGGTGTGCCGCGCCGACCCTCGATCTCCACGAGGCACAGGCGGCAGGACCCGAAGGGCTCGAGGTTGTCGGTTGCGCAGAGCTTAGGCACGCCAACGCCGGCGAGCGCGGCGGCGCGCATGACGGACGTGCCCGCGGGCACCATCACCATCTTGCCGTCCACCTCGACCGTGACCAGCACTTCGGACTGACGCGCGGGAGTGCCGAGGTCGGGTTCGTGGATCAGGGTCATAGCATCACCTCACCGACGATCTCAGTATGCGCGTCTCAGGCGGTGACGGTCGGCACAATCGTCCGACTGAAGTCTTCAGGGAAGTGTTGGAGCGCGCTGCGCACGGGGATAGGCGTCAGCCCCCCCAGCGCGCACAGCGATGCGCCAGTCATCAGTGTGGTCAGGTCGTCGAGCAGCTCGAGGTTCGCGGTGCGGTTTTCTCCGGCGATGATCCGGTCGATCACCTCGACACCGCGGGTGGAGCCGATGCGGCAGGGGGTGCACTTGCCGCAGCTCTCCACGGCGCAGAAGGCCATCGCGAACCGCGCCTGCCGTGCGAGGTCCACGGTGTCGTCGAAGACCACCATGCCGCCGTGGCCGAGCAGGCCGCTGGCGGCAGCCATCGCTTCGTAGTCCAGCGGGGTGTCGAGCATCGACGTGGGGAAGTACGCGCCAAGCGGGCCGCCGACCTGCACCGCGCGCATCGGGCGGCCGGTGGCGGTGCCGCCGCCGAAGCCCTCGACTACCTCGCGCAGGGTGACGCCGAAGGCCAACTCGATGAGCCCGCCGCGCTTCACGTTGCCCGCGAGCTGCACCGGCTGCGTGCCGCGCGAGCGGCCCATGCCGAAGGACTGATAGTGCGCCGCGCCGCGCTCGAGGATCACCGGGACGGTCGCGAGCGAGAGCACGTTGTTCACGACGGTCGGCTTGCCGAACAGGCCGCTGATCGCCGGCAGCGGCGGGCGCGGGCGAATGACGCCCTTCTTGCCCTCGAGGCTCTCGAGCAGCGCCGTCTCCTCGCCGCAGATGTACGCGCCCGCGCCGAGGCGCACGGCGAGATCGAAGGTGTGCGCGCTGCCCGCGACCGAGGTGCCGAGGTAGCCGCGCTCGCGGGCGATGGCGACCGCCTCGGTCAGCGTGCGGAAGGCGTCCGGGTACTCGGAGCGAAGGTAGACGTAGCCCTGCGTCGCGCCGACGGCGATGCCGGCGATCGTCATGCCCTCGATCAGGGTGAACGGATCGCCTTCGATCAACATGCGGTCGGCGAAGGTGCCGCTGTCGCCCTCGTCGGCGTTGCAGACGATGTACTTCTGGCCGGCCTCCATCTGGGCGGTAGGCGCGCCGAGCACGGTGCGCCACTTGATGCCGGTCGGGAAGCCCGCGCCGCCACGGCCGCGCAGCCCGGACTCCGTGACCTCGGTGACGATCTCGTCGCCGGTCATGCCGAGGGCGCGTGTCAGCCCGGCATAGCCGCCGTGCGCGAGGTAGTCGTCCAGCGACAGCGGATCGATGACCCCACAGCGCGCGAAGGTGAGCCGCTGCTGCTTCGCGAAGTACGGGATGTTCTCGACCAACCCGAGACGCCGCTCGCCGCGCCCCTCGAGCATTCCGGCGTCGAGGAGGGCGGGGATCTCCTCGGGCGCGACGTGGCCAAAGCCGACGCGGCCCGCGATCGTCTCCACCTCGACGAGGGGTTCGAGCCAGATCATGCCGCGCGAGCCGTTGCGGACGATCGTCACGTCGAGGCCGCGCGCGTGCGCCTCGGCGGCGATGCGCACGGCGACGTCGTCCGCGCCCACGGAGCGCGCGGAGGCGTCGCGCGGGACGTAGGCGCGCGTCGTCACCTCGGGCTCCCGGCGGGGGCCTCGACCGTTGTCTCGACGGCGGCAGCGAGAATCGCGTCGATGCGCTCGGAAGTGACGCGCCCGTGCAGACGGCCGTCCAGCATCACGGCGGGCGACAGCGCGCAGTTGCCGAGGCAGTACACGTCGCGCAGGGTGACCGCGCCGTCCTCTGTGGTCTCGCCCATGGCGACGCCGAGGCGCTCCTCGACGTGCTGCACGAGCGCGTCGGCGCCCATCGACTGGCACGCCTCGGCGCGGCAGAGCTGGAGCGTGTGGCGTCCGCTGGGGGTGGTGCGGAAATCGTGGTAGAAGTGCAGCACGCCGATGACCTCGGCGCGGGACAGGTTGAGGGCGTCCGTGATCAGCGGGATCGCCGCGTCATCGACATAGCCGAACTCGTCCTGGAGGGCGTGGAGGATGGGGAGCAGCGCGCCGGGCAACCGTGCGAGGGCATCGACGGTCAGTCGCGCGCGCTCCACGTCCCAGCCGCTCGCCTGCGTGTCTGTCACGGTACTACTCACACGTTCCGGGTTCGGAGGTCGATAGCATACATTATGGGCCGACCCTTCCCGCGAGGCCGCTCGAGGCCGACTGCGGGGCGAGATCCGGCCCATTGCATGGTCGCAGGAGCCTCACTCGATCGCCATCGGCAGCCGTGATGCCTCGACCGCGCCGGGTGCCACTTCCATCTTGCGAGCCGACGTGAACCGGGTAGCCTCGAAGGCACGCCGGGGCAGGGGCAACTGCCGGGCACGGCCACCCACCCCACAGAGTCAGCAGGAGAGCCCCGATGAACCGAGTCGTCCACTTCGAGATGCCAGCCAAGGACTCGGCACTCGTTAGCACGTTCTACAGCGGCGTGTTCGGCTGGCAGATGCAGAACATGGGTGAGCACATGGGGAACTACATCCTCGCCACTGCCACGCCGTCCGACGAGGCTGGGCAGCCCACCTCGCCCGGCGGGATCAATGGCGGCTTCTTCCCGGTCGAGGAAGGTAGTACCGAGACGCCCTCGTTCGTGATCGAGGTCGACGACATCAACGCGCACATGCAGAAGGTGAAGGACGCGGGCGGCCAGGTCGAGGGCGAGCCGAGCATGATCCCCGGCATTGGCCTCTTCGTCGTCATCATCGACACCGAAGGGAACCGCGCGAGCATGTTGCAGCCGGTGGCGATGAGCTAGCGGTCGCGCTGTCGTAGAGCAGGAAAGAGCCCGCGCGAGCGGGCTTCTTCGTTGGTGTGCGGTGAGAACCTCACCCCAACCCTCCCCCGGTAAAGGGGGAGGGGCTAGGAGCCGCCATAGTCTAGCTGTAGCGGTTCCAGGCGAGTGAGAGGCCGGTCGCGGCGAGGGCGAGCGCGGCGGCGATGGCGGTGAATCCGAAGCTGATTTCGATGTGCTGCTTCTGGAGCACGATCTGCTGGGGGAGGTTGCGGAAGACCTCGACGAGCTGTGCCGCGTCGACGGCGCGATGATAGGTGCCCCCCGTCAGGTCGGCGATGTTCTGCAGGGTGCGCTCGTCGACGCGCAGCGCCGCTCGCAGCGGGCCGTCCGCGCCCATGCGGCCCGCACCGCCGCCGAACCCGGGCATGAAGACGTCGGTCCCCAGTTGCTCCCGCGAGCAGACGAGCTGGCCACCCTGGGGGGTGCCGAAGCCGATGGTGTAGACGCGGAGGCGACGGTCGACCGCCTGCTGCGCTGCCTTGAGCGGGGCGATGCCCTGCGTCGTCGCGCCGTCGGTGAGCAGCACGACGATGTCCGGCTGGTATCCCCCCGGCGGCAGCGACCGGGCCGCCGCGCCACCGGGATCGACGTCCACACGCGTGACGTTGGGGTTGATGCTCGCGATGGCGTCGATCGAGCGCAGGAGCGCCGTGCCGACCGCGGTGCCTCGACCGGCAGTGAGTCCTTCGATGGCGGTGGTGAGCTGCTTCTTGTCGGTCGTGGGCGGCACGAGGAGCTGCGCACCGCCCGAGAAGGCGACGAACCCGATGCGCGTGCCGGAGGGCTGATCCGCGACGAAGGTCTTCGCGACCTGCTGCGCGACGGCGAGCCGATTCGGCTCGATATCCGTTGAGCACATCGAACGGGACACATCGAGGGCGAGGATGATCGTGGTGCGGCTCATCGGCACGGAAGCCTCGGCCTGCGGGCGCGCCGCGGCGACCGCGAGGAACATCAGCGATATCAGCAACAGCGCGAACGGGATCCGCCGCCGCCACCTCGACCGCTTCGGGAGCGCCTCGCGGATCAGGGAGAGGCTGGCGTAGCTGACAGCGAAGCGCCGGCGTCGCCGCAGCATGATCAGGTACAGCGCCAGCAGTAGCGGAGCGACGAGGAGCAAGAGGAGGGCGTAGGGCCAAGCGAAGGTCATGGCTAGGGCACCCGTCCGAACCAGCGGATCGTGAGCACCGACCCGAGGAACAACAGCAGCATCGAGGCTCCGGCGAACAGCGACGTGACTTCGTAGTCCTTGCCGCTGACCGTGAGCTTCAGATCGATCTTCTTGTACGTCTCCAGCAGTTGCGCCTCATCCTCGGCGCGCAGGTAGGTACCGTCGGTGGTCTGGGCGATGCCTTGCAGGAGCGGCTCGTTGAGCGCGGTGGCGATGCGGTAGCCATCGACGGTGAGGGTCGCGCCTTGCCGCTTGCCGAGCCCGATCGGGTAGATGCGCACCCCGGCGCCCGACGCCAGCTCGGCGACGAGCAGGGGGTCGATGCGGGAGGTGTGCTCTCCGTCCGAGAGCAGCACGATGACGCCCGAGCCGAAGTGTCCGATGTCCATCGAGAGCAGGTCTTCCTCCGACACGTTCTCGGGCACCTGGATCGCCTTGCCCGCGATCGCGCCCAGCGAGGCGAACATCCCCTCGCTGATCGAGGTGCCGCCCTGTGGCGTCAGGCGGTCGATCGCCTCGATCACTTCGTCCTTCACGTCGCTCGGCTGCAGCATCGTGGAGGCGTTGTCGCTGAAGGCGACCACGCCGATCTTGATCGTCGATGGCTGCTGCTTCACGAAGGCCTTCGCGGCCGCCTTAGCCGCTTCCATGCGCGTGGGCTTCAGGTCGTCCGCCTTCATGCTCGTCGACACGTCGAACGCGAGGATCACGGTGCCCTCGAGGCGCGGGAGGGCCAGCACGACCTTCGGGCGCGCGAGCGAGGCGAGCAGCAGCGCGATCGCCAGCAGGAAGATCGCGGGCGCGATGTGCCGTCGAGGCACGCGACCTCGACGGGTGGTCGGGCGCGGTGTCGTGTCGGTAAAGCGCAGCCCGATCGCGCCCGCGGCGGCGTCACGGCGGCGCGTCACGAGCACGTACGCGACAACGAGCACGGGCACGAGCAGCAGTGAGAGCAGCATCAGCGGCCACGTGAAGGTCATCGGCGGACCCGCTGCTTCCGCTGCGCGGCCAGCCGCACCAGCGCACCGACGAGGTCCTCCTCGGTCGAGATGTCGAATGATTCGACGCCCGCCTGGCGGAACGTCGCAGCGATGCGCGCCTCGCGCTCGTGCGCGCTCGCGGCGAGCGCGTTGCGCAGCACGGGGTCGCTGGTGTCCACGGAAATCTGCTCGCCGGTCTCGGAATCCTCGAGGACGATCAGGCCGACATCGGGGAATTCGACCTCGCGCGGATCCCAGATGCGGATCGCCACGACATCGTGCCGGCGTGCGAGCAGCGGCAGCGCGCGCTCCCAGCCCGCCTCGCCGAGGAAGTCCGACACGAGGAACACGAGCGACCGGCGTTTGATCGCATTCAGCCCGGCATGCACGAGGCCACCGAGGTCAGTCGCGGTGCCATCGCGTGGCGCCGGCTTCATCAGCTCGTGCGTCAGGCGCAGCACGTGGCGACGTCCGCTGCGCGGCGGGAGCGTCTCCTCCACCACGTTGTTGTAGAGGATCGCGCCCACGCGGTTCCCTCGGCGGCTCAGGAGCTGCGCGAGGGTGGTCACTACGTCGGTGAGCACGTGGCCCTTCGTGTGGGTGTCCGGCCCGAATGCCATCGAGGGCGAGCGGTCGAGGAGCATCCACGCGGTGAGCTCGCGGTCCTCGAGGTACTCGCGCACGAACGGCGTGTTCATGCGCGCCGTGACGTTCCAGTCGATGTAGCGCGCGTCATCGGTCGGTTGGTACTCGCGGAGGTCGGCGAAGTCCACGCCTGCGCCGCGGAAGAGCGTGCGGTAGTCGCCCTGCAACAGGCCGTCGAGACGCCGCACGACCTGCCAGTCGAGCCGCTGGAGCACCTGCTCCGGCGTCGGCGTCGCCGTCCCGTTGGTGGGCGCGGCGACCATGCTAGGCGCGCACCCCCGCGCGGCTCTCGATGAGCGAGGCCTCCGGCACGGGGATACCGGGCAACAGCCGCTCGAGGATGTCGTCCGCGCTGACGTTGGTCGCGAGCGCCTCGTACGACAGCACGAGGCGGTGGCGGATGACATCGAACGCCAGGTCGCGCACGTCCGCGGCGAGCGCGTAGTCGCGCCCACGGACGAAGGCGAGCGCGCGGCCCGCGAGGATGAGGTTGATCGAGGCGCGCGGGCTCGCGCCGAACTCGATCAGCCGGGCGACCTCGGGCTGGCCGACCAGCGCGGGCTCGCGCGTGGCGCGCACGAGCTTCACGGCGTACTCCATCAGTGCGGGGTCCACGTACACGGCGTCGGCGGCACGTTGCAGTTCGAGCAGGCCGGGGCCATCGACGATCTGCTGCGTCTGCTCCATGGCGCGCGTCATGCGCTCCACGATCACGAACTCCTCGGTCTGTGTCGGATAGCCGACGAGCACCTTGAGCATGAAGCGGTCCTGCTGCGCCTCCGGCAGGGCGTACGTGCCCTCGGATTCGATCGGGTTCTGCGTGGCGAGCACGAGGAACGGGTTCGGGACGGGATGCGTCTCGCGACCGATCGTCACCTGGCGCTCCTGCATCACCTCGAGGAGCGCGCTCTGCACCTTCGCGGGCGCGCGGTTGATCTCGTCGGCGAGCAGCAGGTTCGTGAACACGGGGCCGAGCGAGGTCTGGAACTCACCGGACTGCTGGTTGTAGATGCGCGTGCCGGTGAGGTCCGCAGGCACGAGGTCGGGCGTGAACTGCACGCGCTTGAAGTCGCCGCCGACCGCCGCCGCCAGCGTCTTGATCGTCAGAGTCTTCGCAAGCCCCGGGACGCCTTCCACGAGCACGTGCCCGCGCGCGAGCAGCGCGACGAGCAGCCGTTCGAGGAGGACGTCCTGCCCGACGATCACCTTCTTGATCTCGTAGAGCACCTGCTCCATCGGGCGGTGGCTGTCGGGGGACAGGTGGTTCGGGGACATGCTCATCGACGCGCTCCTTGTTACCTCGGCCGGTTACTTCGGCAAGTTGCCCGCGCCGCCGGCGGCGCTGATCGGCACGGCGAAGCCGATGCCCGTGAACGAACGCTCGTTGTTGGGGTTGGCGAGCGCGGTGACGATGCCGATGACCTGCCCGTCGCGGTTCAGCAACGGGCCGCCGGAGTTGCCGGGGTTCACCGCCGCGTCGAACTGGATCAGGTTCGTCAGCGCCTCGCGGTTGGCGCGCGGCGGGATCGTGCGGTTGAGCCCGGAGATCACACCCGCACTGAGCGAGGCGGTCAGACCCAGCGGGTTGCCGACGGCGAACGTCTCGTCCCCGACCGTCGCGCCCCCGGCGAGCACGGCGGGCACGATGAGCTCCGGATTCTTCTCAGCCTGGAGCACCGCCAGGTCGTTCGGCATGGCGCTGACGAGCTTCGCGCTGGACTCGGTGCCGTCGGCGAAGGTGACGATGATGCGGCGCGCGCCCTGCACGACGTGGTGCGCCGTCAGCACCATGCCGTCGTCGCGGATGATCACGCCCGTGCCGATGCCTTGCGCCTCGGAGGCCTGCTCGTTGCCTTCGGTGCGGATGTACACGAGCGACGGGAGGATGGTGCGGAACACCTCGGTCGAGCGTGCTGGCGCCTCGGCGGCCTTCGCGACGGCGGTGGCGACGGCCTGCTGGACGTCGGTGCGGGTGAGCGGAGGCGCCGGCTCGGTGCGGAGCGAGGTGAACAGCAACAGGCCGACGAGCGAGCCGAGCATCCCCAGCGCGGTCGGCGTGAGCCACGTCCAGCCGAGGCGCCAGCGCCGCCGGGGCGCGCGATCCTCGGACGGGCCAGTCTCGTGGCTCGTACCGCCAGCAGGCTCAGGAGCGCCGGGGCCGGGAGGGGCCAGCGTCACGGTGCGTTCTCCGTCGAGGCTACTCGTCGTGTCGACGATCCTGCGGGGGCGCGGTGGTGGTCACGCAACGATGGCCGCATCGGTCTCCTCGGAGGGAGGGGCGGGCAGGAATCGTATCGCAAGCCGAACCGGCCATGAGTAATCGAATTACGGCAGTTCCCCATTCGGGCAGTTCTACGAGGCGCGTGCGAAGACGAACAGCAGCAGGTACTTGCAGCGGTCGTTCACGTCGCCCTGGACCAGGTTGCGGGCCTTCGCCGTGACCTTCTGCTGGTCGAGCAGCCACGCCTTCCCGCCGCCGTCCTCGCGGACGCTGGTCTGGAGGATCACCGTGGGCTTCGCGGGCATCTCCCCGGCGACCAGGTCGCCACCGGAGTAGATGTCGGTCAGGTAGATGCCGTCCACGACGAAGCGCTTGCGAGCAACGGCCGCGCCGGTGGTGCGCTCGGTGCCCTCCACGAAGACCTCGTCGCCGAGGTTGATGTCCTGCAGTGCATACAGCAGGCCCGGCGCGTTCTGCCAGCGGCTGTGCCCGAAGATCCACGAGCGGTTCTCGAGGCCCTCGATCGCCTCGATCGGGGTGGCGATGCCGTGGTTGGGGACGGTGAAGGTCTCCTCGTCGGTTCGGGGCGCGGGACAGCCCGTCGTGGGGGGGTAGATCGAGGCGGGGATGACGCGGCTGTCCTGCACCGCCGCGTCGATGCCCAGCGATGGGATCGCGAGGCGACTCGCACGGATGTCGAGCCGCTCCGGCGTCGGGGTGGGGACGGGCGTCGGCATCGACGAGCTGGCGCCGGCGGTGGTGCGTGGCGTGGCGGTGGCGACCGGCGTCGGCGTCTGGAGAGCGGGCGCGTCGGCCTCCCCGCAGGCGAGGAGCGACGCCAGCAGGACGAGTCCGGGAGCCCAGGTGGCGGAGCGCAGCATGCATTCAGCCTACGCCGCCTCAATGGCGCTCCGCGCGCGGCCGCATCACATTGCGGATGCCGATATAGTGCGGCGCGTTGCAGACGACGGCGCTAGGGGCGCGTCGAAGGAGCCTCCATGGCGGCCCGCCCGACCCAGACGACGATCCGCGTTCCGGGGGGGCACTACTACGGTTGGGTGATCGTCGTCGTGGGATCCGTGATCAACGGCTTCGGTTCCATGAACCAGGCCGTCTCGTCCGTCCTGTTTCTGCCGCTGACGGCGCAGCTGGGCGTGGGCCACGGGTCGCTCGCGTTCGCGCTGTCCCTCGCACGGCTCGAAGCCGGGGCGATCGGGCCAGTCGCCGGATGGGTGCTCGACCGCCGGGGGCCACGGCCGCTGATGATCACTGGCTGCCTGATGGGCGGCGTCGGATTGATGCTGCTGCCCCTGGTCGAGAGCTACCTGATGTTCGTATTGCTCTATATGGGGCTGATCTCAGTCGGCTTCAACATCGGCTTCGCATTTGCCTTGCACCAGGTGGCGAGCGTCTGGTTCGTGCGCCACCGCACGAAGGTGCTCGGCATCTTCTCCTTCTCGATCCGTGTGGGGCGGGCGATCCTCGTGCCGCTGCTCGCGCTGGCGACGGCACGGTACGGGTGGCAGGCGGCGACGGTCGGCGCGGGGCTCGCGGTCCTTGTCTTCGTGCTGCCGCTGATCCTGCTCGTGAAGCACTCACCCGAGGCGATCGGTCAGCGCCCGGATGGGGCGATGGAGCCGCCGCTCGGAGCCGCGGATGCGCCCCGTGTCGCCTCGGACATCTCTGGCGACTTCACACTGCGCGAAGGGATGCGGACGCGCACCTACTGGATCATCGTGTTCAGCACCGTGGTACGGACCGCGCTCACCGGGGCTGTGCAGGGGCAGTTGATCCCGATCGTGGTGGCGAAGGGGATGAGCCAGGCGACCGGCGCGGGGTACCTCGGGCTGTGGGCTGTCGTGGCGAGCGGGATGCTGCTGGCCGTTGGCTATGCCGCCGACCGCACGAGCAAGGTCACGCTGATGGCGGTCGGCCACGTGAGCAGCATGTGCGCGATGCTCCTGCTGATGTACGTCGGGCCAGGGGACTGGGCGCTGATGGTTCTGTTCATCGTGCTGGTTGCGTTCCAGGAGAGCATGGCGCCAGCGAACCTCTCGATCATCGGCGACATGTTCGGGCGCAGCTCGTTCGGGCGGATCAACGGGATGATGAACACATTCACCACCGTCGGGGTGATCGCGCCGCCGTTCCTCGGCTACTCGTACGACCTCTATGGCAACTACACGCTGCCGCTGGCCACCTTCGCCGCCATCGCCGGGGTCGGCGCCGTGATCGTGCTGCTGTTCCTGCGCCCGCCGAGCCGCCCCGCGCCCGTGGCGACCTCGGTCGCCGTCGGCTAGCGTCCACTCCGGAGGCGCACATGCCGTTCGAGATCACCCGTGTCGGCACGCCTGCGGATCTGGCGGCGGCGCTCGCCGTGCGCACGCGCGTCTTCGTCGAGGAGCAGCACGTCCCCGTCGAGGAGGAGATCGACCATCACGACGCCGAGCCGTGGACACGATCGGACGTCCTGCACGTGATCGGCCGCCTCGATGGGACGGTGATCGCGACGGCGCGGCTGCTGCTCGAGACGCACGACGGCGGGTACCCGCACATCGGTCGCGTGGCCGTGCTGGCGGAGCATCGAGGCCACGGGTACGGCCGCGCACTCATGCGCGCGCTCCAGGACGAGGCGCGCGCGCTCGGCTTCCTCGGCGTCACGCTCGCAGCACAGACGCACGCCGTGCCGTTCTACGAAGGGCTGGGGTACGTGGCGCGTGGGCCCGTGTACCTCGACGCGGGCATCGAGCACCGGGACATGGACATGCTGCTGTAGGCAGCGTGCCAGAACGTCCGGCGTGGCGCGGTGGCACGCGAGCTGCCTCGACGTGCCGAGTGGGGCGGCCCACCCCCTGCCCCTCCCTTCGCGGGAGGGGTTCAGAAAGAAGAGAACCAGGTGTGAGGAGCTGCGCCCCTCACACTCCCGGCGGAGGCCGTCTGCGCCCAAAGCGTGGCGCTGCACTTGTCACTGCTGCGCGGATAAGGCCGTAGGAGACCAACGCGCCGCTTTGCTTCCGCCCCCTCCCCCCTCGCGGGGGAGGGTTGGGGTGGGGGGCTTCCTCTACAGCAGCGTGCCGGCGTTGAACGACTCGATGGTGCCGCGGAGGCCGAGCTCGGTGACGGCTTTGCGGACGACCTGGGCCGTGTCAGTGAAGTGGAGCAGGGCGTCGATCTCGGCGCCGGTGCGGATGGCGGCGCTAAAGCCCTGGATGTCCATCTGGCGGTTGATGCTCGACTTCTTGAGCTGGAGGAACTTCGACGGGAGGTTCGCCATCTTGGTTGCCATCTCGCGCACTGTGGCGTCGAGGTCGGCGGCGGGGACGGCGCGGTTCGCCCAGCCCCACTGCGAGGCGGTGATGCCGTCGATGCTGCCGCCGACGGTGTAGGACATCTCCTTGGCGCGCTTCGGACCGACCAGCCACGCCCACATCGGGCTGATGTAGCCGCCGCCGCGGGGGGTGGTGGGAACGCCGATGTGGGCGTCCTCGGCCACGACGGTGATGTCGCACATGACGGCGAG
Organism: Dehalococcoides mccartyi; assembly: GCA_945888895.1. Lineage (GTDB taxonomy): Bacteria > Chloroflexota > Dehalococcoidia > UBA2979 > UBA2979 > SHYQ01. The sequence continues at coordinate 37,873 of CAMDAY010000001.1, forward strand.
CTGGGTCGCGACGCCGAGGCAGTAGCCGTGGACCTGGGCGATGATCGGCTTCGGGAAGTTGAAGATGCGCAGGTAGCGGTCAATCGTCCCGTAGAGGCTGATGGCGTCGTCCACGACGTCGCCGTGCGTTGCTGTCGCGATCTCGCCGGGGCTCCGGCCCTCGTTCGCGCGCACGTCGGCACCTGCCGAGAACGCCCGGCCCGCACCGCGGATAATGATCACGCGCACCTCGGGGTCATCTCCCGCCCGCGCGAGGCCGGCCTCCAGGCTGCCCCACTGGTCGGCGTTGAAGGCATTGAGGCGCTCCGGGCGGTTCAGCGTGAGGTAGGCCAGCCGGCCGTCGCGCTCGTAGATGACGGTGTCGGTGTCTGCCATGTGGTGCTCCTCAAGCCTCCGTCGACTGATGCGGCTGCATGGTCTCAGATGCGGCCGTCATGCTCGACTGCACGCCCCGGAGAACGGCGCTGCGCTGGATTGACGCGACAATCAACCCTTAGTGAAGGCTTTCACTACCGGCCTCTACTCGATCTTCATTCAAGTGCACGGTGCGGCTACCCCGACCCCCAAGGACATCGCGGGCACCTACAGCCTGGTCGCCCAGCTGCGTCACGAGACGGGCTGGCAGCGCGAGATCACGCTGCGCGCCCAGACCCCCTTCACGGGTGAGCTCCGCGGCACGGGCACCCTGTCGATGGCCCAGGTCGATGCGCTGGCCTCCCAGATGGAGCAGGCCCTGAAGATCCAGGAAGGCCTGACGACCTACACCCTCCGTATCGTCGCGAAGGTGCACGCCACCGGCACGACCGCCGGCGTCCCCTTCGAGCGCGATGCCGAGCAGACGATGCAGTTCTCCATGAACAACCGCGTCATGTCCCTGGACTCCACGGTCGGCAAGACCGCGCTGCTCATGGAGGAGAAGCCGACGGTCAAGATCAGCGGCCAGACCGACCGCAAGCTGGTCATCCCGATGACCGGCCTGTCCTTCGCCTACCGCGAGCTGCCGCAGGCCGCCGCGATTGCCATCGGCGTCTCGACGCTGGTGCTGGTCCTCGGTGCGGTCTCCACGCTGATGCTTTCCCGCATGAGCGAGGCCGACCGCATCCGCGTCCGCTTCGGCAACCAGCTGGTGGATGTGGCTGAGGGCAGCCCGGTCCCGGAGTCCGCGGTGTTCGTGAAGCGCTTCCAGGATCTGCGGACGGTCGCCGCTGCCGAGGGCACCACCATCGGCCACCAAATGGACGGCAACATCCACGTCTACTTCGTCAAGGCGATGTCCGAGACCTACGTCTACTGGATTGTCCCGGCGGCCGTGACGGCCAACGAGTCCGAGCGAGTCGAGGCCTAATCATGCGGGTACGTATCCTCATCCTGGCTGCGATGGTGTTCCTGGGCGCGAACGCGGTGATGCCGGCGTACGCCGCCTCGGTGAGCATCCCGACCATGGCTGGCGCGAAGCGCGTCGTGGACAGCACGCAGATCGGCGCGAACAAGTTCAAGCCGACCATGTGCGCGGGCATCACGCTGACGAGCATGATCGTCGTCACCGGCGCGTCCGGCACGGGCACCAACGCCAGCGAGCTGATCATCGGCAACGGTTCCCGCGACCAGACGCTCAACGGGGGCGGCGGGAACGACTGCATCATCGCCAGCGGCGCGAGCAGCCTCATCGATAACGCGTTGAGTGGCGGCGCGGGCAATGACGTGCTCATCGGCGGTCGGTTCGCGAACAACGCCTTCACCGGCGGCAACCACACGGATACGTGCTACTACCGCCAGAACGACGCCCCGGCGGGCAATGCCTGCGAGACGCTGGTGTACATGCCGTAACCGTCCGTATCGCTCACAGGTCGAGCAGGACACGGAATGGCCCGCCAATCGGCGGGCCGTTCCGTGTGTGTACCCGCGCCTGATGCGTCGAGGCTACTCGAGCGTGGTCATACCCTCGCGCTTCGCGTTGACGAGGATGGCCATGTTCCCGGCCGGGTGCCGGTTCTCGTGCATCAACTGGTGCGCCTCGCCGATGCCGTCGAACGGGAAGGTCCTCGACAGCGCGGGGTCGATCTGGCCGGCGGCGACCATGTCGTTGAGGGCCGCGCTCTGCTCGACGTTCGCGCAGTGCGAGCCCTGGAGGCGCTTTTGGCGCATCCACAGGTAGCGCAGGTCGACGTCCGCGTTGTAGCCGCTGGTGCCCGCGCAGATCACGACCATCCCACCGTTGTCGACGAGGAAGGTCGAGGTGGGGATCGTCGCCTCGCCGGGGTGCTCGAACACGATGCGCGGCGCGCGTCGCTCGCCGAGCACCTCCCAGAACTTCGCACCGAACGCGCGGGCGCCCTTCATCCACTCGCCGAACGCGGCTTGATCGTCGAGGTCGGGGAGCCGGCCCCAGTGGGTGAACGCCGGGTCCTTGCGGTTGATCACCCCTTTCGCGCCCATCTGGTAGCAGAACTCGTACTTCGATTCCTCGGACACCACGGCGATGGGGACGCCGCCGAACGCCTTCGTCAACTGGATCGCCATGCTGCCCACGCCGCCGGAGCCGCCCCAGATCAGCACCGCGTCGTTCTCGCGGACGGTGTGCGGCGCCCAGCCCATGAGCATGCGGTAGGCGGTGGTGCCCACGAGCATGTACGCGCCGGCGGCCTCCCACGTGAGCTGCTTCGGCTTTGGGTAGCACTGCGTGTAGTTGACGCGCGTGAACTGGGCGAACGAGCCGTAGTTCGTCTCGTAGCCCCAGATCTTGTTGGTGACGGAGGTGGTGGGGTCGGCGCCCGCCTGGATATCGGGCGCATCCTCGTCCCACATGCCGAAGCCGAGGACGACCTCGTCGCCGACCTTCACGTTGGTGACCTCGTCGCCGATCGCCCACACGATGCCCGAGGCGTCCGAGCCGCCGATGTGGAAGTCCTCCGTCTCGCCGGCGCGGTTGCGCGTGGCGATGACGTCGACCGGCTTGCCGAGGGCGGCCCAGACGTTGTTGTAGTTCACGCCGGCGGCCATCACCCAGACGAGCACCTGCTTCGGCCCAATCGAGGGCGTATCGACGACCTCGCTCTGGAACGCCTGCGCAGGCTCGCCGAAGCGCGACTGGCGGATGACCGAGGCGTGCATCCTCGCGGGCACGTGGCCCATCGGCGGCGTCTCGCCGAGGTCGTAGAGGTCTTTCACGTCGGGCATCTGGTTCCCCTCGTCAGTCGTGGCGTCGCACCATCCTATCCAACAATCGGCGTTGCTGGCTCGGAGCACGCACGGGCTGACGCGCACCTCGACGAGCCGCGTCGCTACAGACGCCGGACGGACGGCCAGACGAAGCCGTACACGATCATCGCGAGGGTGCCCGCGACCATGAACGCTCCGATGCCGATCTGGGGGCCGGCGTACGCGATCAGGAGGCCCATTGGCAGTGCGCCCAGCGGTTGCAGCCCCTGGCAGAGCTGCCAGATCGACATCACGCGTCCTCGGACGTGGTTGTCGGTGATGAGCTGGAGGAGGGTCTGGTTCAGCGTGTTGGAGATCGACGAGAAGAACCCGGCGAGCACCAGCATGGCCAGCGACAGCGCAAAGTCCGTGGAGAACGCCAGGACGATCAGGACGAGGCCGTAGACCACGTAGTTGAGGATCATCGCCCAGCCCTTGTGGACGAAGTCACCCCACCACGACATGTACATCAGGCCTAGGATCGCGCCCCAGCCGGCCATCGAGGAGAGCAGGCCATACCCGGCGTTCCCGGTGTGCAGCACGTCCTCCGACACCACGGCGAGGAACGGCACGTACGGGAAGATGATCAGCGAAACGATCCCCCACATCACGATCAGGCCGAGGATGCGGCGGTCTCGGCCGACGGCGTTCAGCCCCTCGACGATCTGGCGGAACGGGTTGCCCTCGAGCCGCGCGCGGGACTGTCGTGTCTCGTTGCCGATGCAGAGCGTGAGCAGCATCGCGATGACCTTTGCGATGGCCATGAACGTGAACGGCGCGGCAGTGCCGAAGAACCCGATCATCGCGCCGATTGCGGGAGGGCCGGCGACACGCGCCAGGCTCTGCATCGCGGAGTTCATCGCGACGGCGTTCGCCAGCGTCTCGTCCGTCGAGACGTCGTAGACGAACGCCTGCCGGGCAGGCTGGGTGATCGCCTGGAGGATGCCTCCGGCGATCGCCAGCGCGTACAGCTGCCACAACTCGATGAGGCCGGTCACGATCAGCACGGCCAGCATCGCCGCCTGGATGGCACTCGCCGCGGTCGTCCAGACGAGCACAGTGCGGCGGCGGAAGCGATCCGCGAGGTAGCCGCCGATCGGGGCGGCGATCACACCCGGCCCGGCAGAGAACGCCGAGACGATGCCGACCTCGATCGCGGAGCTGGTCATCTGAAGCGCGAGCCACGTCAGGCCGATCTGTTGCGCCCACTGCGCCGTCCCCAGCGACAGCGTGGACAGCGCGAGGTAGCGGAAGTCGCGCTGCTCGAACGCGACGAACATGATCCGGAGCCGGCCCTGCAGCCCATGCATCCTCGACCCGCGTCCGTCCGGCTGGCGATCCAGGCTCAGCGGGGTGCCGCAGATCGATGTGCACTGTCGTGCCGCACGAGGAGGCGCGGGGGAACCTCGAGGCTCGCGGCGAGACGGTCGGTCGAGCGCGTCATGGGGAGTCCGATCGGCGGTGTTCGCGCGAGGCCGACCGATTCTACCCCTCGTCGCGACGCCCTGGCTCGCCCGGCGGGCGTGCTGCGTCAGTGCACGGCAGCAGGGAGCCGTGCGCTAGTATCCGCCGCAGAGTTGTCAGGACAGCTCGGCACACCGCCGCCGTAGATGAGGAGTGACCGAGGAGATGTCATGGGCTACGCCGGGCGCACGGTGCGGACCGGGCAGGTACGAATTCATGTTCACGGTTGCACCGCTGGTGGTGCAGGGCGGTACCGGATCGCCCGTCAACCCGCTCGCGACGTTCTGATCGGAGTGCCTCGATGACCACACCGCGCCCCATCCCCACGTTCGAGGTAGATCCGAGCTGGCCGAAGTTGCCCGGCGACTGGGTCTTCGGCCTCGTCAGCGGCGTCACGGTCGCGCCCGACGATCACATCTGGGTGATCCATCGTCCGCGCACGGTGCTGCCCGGACAGCAGGCCGCGCCGCCGGTGGCGGAGTTCGATGCCGCAGGCAACTTCCTCCAGGGCTGGGGTGGCCCCGGCGAGGGCTTCGAGTGGCCCGGCACGGAGCACGGCATCTCGATCGACGACCACGGCTTCGTCTGGATCGGCGGCAGTGGCACCGGCAGCGCGACCGAGCTGGGTGACGACGCGATCCTCAAGTTCACGAAGTCCGGCGAGTTCGTGATGCAGATCGGCCGGCGAGGCGCGAGCACGGGCAACACCGACACGGCGAACGTGCATGGCGCGGCCGACGCCGTGGTCCACGACGGCGAGGTGTTCGTCGCGGACGGCTACGGCAACCGGCGGATCATCGTGTTCGACGCGGAGACGGGCGCATACAAGCGCATGTGGGGCGCCTTCGGTAATGTGCCCACCGACCCGTCCCCCTCGGACCCGCCCGCGAGCGACGAGGGCGAGGGCGCGCCGCAGTTCGACCTCGTCCACGCGGTGCGGGTGTCGAACGACGGGCTGGTGTACGTCAGCGACCGGCGCAACAAGCGCGTGCAGGTGTTCCGGCCGGACGGCACCTACCTGTCGCAGGTGTTCCTGAGCCGCGGCGCGTTCCCGCCCAGCACGTTGCCCGGCACCGCGTTCGGCACGCCAATCAAGGAGCTCGCGGACGGCCTCGTCGCCGGTCGCATGACCGCCTCGAGGACCGCGTTCTCTCCGGATCCGGAGCAGCAGTTCCTGTACGTGGTCGACCGCATCAAGCAGAGCATCGCGATCCTCGACCGCAAGTCGCTCGCGTTCCTCGGCGAGTTCGGGGACGGGGTGGGCTCTGCGCCGGGAAGCTTCTACATCCTCCACGACGTGGCGACGGACTCGCAGGGCAACGTCTACACCGCCGAGGTGAACGACAACGGGAACCGTCGTGCGCAGAAGTTCGCGTTTACTGGCATGAAATAGCCGGGATGAAGCCGCCGGCTGCCTCGACCGCGCCGGGGGCAAGGATGCCGCCCAGCAGTACGGCGCAGACCAGCGCGGGGAACCTGAAGTGGTGTGACATCTGGCTAGACCTCGTGAATCGAGAGAGTCCCGGAGAGTGCGCCGGAATTCGCGCGGGACGTGGCATCCATCATCGGGGTTGCCACGAAGTCTGTCGCCGGGGCGAGCGTTGCACCATGCGAGTTCGTCGGCGTCCACACGCCCGTCTGCAGCCACATCCGAGCGCGCCACGAGCGCACGTGGCGGTACCACCAGGGGACGGGAGCATGAGTTCGTTGGTGAACCATGTGACCATTATGCGCGCGCGCATGTCCGGACGCGCTTCGATTGCCACAGTAGCCGTCTCAATCCGCTGTCAGTGCGATCAACGGGCGCGGCGTCAGGCGCGCGGGCCGTCCGTCTTCGTCCCGATCGCGAGCACCAGGCCGACCACAGCGTAGCCGGTGACCATCAGGTAGGAGATGCGCCAGCCGGTCATGAACGCGTCGGTTGCACCCGCGCTCTCCGCGACCTGGCTGAGGGGGATGTCGAAGCCGTTCGTCGCCATGATCGCGACGACCACGCCGGAGGCGATCGCCTGTCCCGCCACATTGCCGACGTTCCGGGTGAGGTTTGTGAAGGCGCCCACGACGCCGAGTCTCGAGGCGGGGACGGAGCCCATGATCACGCTGTTGTTGGGGACGTTCCATAGCCCCGTGGAGAGCCCGTTCACGAACAGCAGGACCATCACCATCCAGACCGGGGTGGCTTGAGAGAAGAACGCGACGGGCAGCGACGTTGCGACCAGCACGAAGAACCCGATCGCGGTGAACAGCCGCGAACCGAAGCGATCCGAGAGCCGCCCGGCCGCCTGTCCGGCGAATCCCATGCCGAGCGAACTGAGGAAGAGCACGCCGCCCGCCGCGCCCTCCTCGAGGCCGCGGAGGCTGATCAGGTAGATCGGCATCAGGAATCGCGTCGGCGTGATCGCCATGAAGCCGAGGAGCCTCGTCAGCAGCGCGAGGCTGAAGACGCCGTTGCGGAACAGGCGCATCTCCAGCATCGGCGCGGGTACGCGCAGTTCCCAGAGGACGAAAGCCGCGAGCAGCACCGCGCCGCCGAGCAGTCCGCCGAGGATGGTGGGAGAGAGCCAGGGATCGACGCGCGGATTATTGATCACCACGACGAGCAGAATGATCGCGAGCGCCGACAGGATCGCACCGCCCCAGTCAAAGGCGGGGCGCGTAGTCCGGCGGTTCGGCTGCATGCGCTGGTCGTCCAGAATGAATGACCCCGCGACGAACGCGACGGCGATCGGGAGCACGAGCATCAGGAAGAGCGTCTGCCACGGCATGAACTGGAGGAGCAGTCCGCCCACGATCGGCCCGGACGCCCCGCCGATCGCCACCGCCGACGACTGACTGCCGATCGCCGTTCCACGTTCTCCGGGCGGGAAGACCGCGACGACCATCGCGGTGCCGACGGACTGGCTCATCGCGCTGCCCGCTGCCATCACGACGCGCGCAAGGATCAGCAGGCCGAAGGTCCAGGCGAGGGCGGTGAAGGCGGAGCCCGCGCCGAAGAGCACCAGTCCGACGAGGTGGATGCGCTTCCACCCCACGATGTCCGCGAGTCGGCCCATGGGCATCATCAGCGCGCTGATCGTCAATGCCTCGGCGATCACGACCCACGTCACCACGCGCAACGTAATCCCGAAATCCTCGGCGATCGCGGCCAGTGCGACGAAGACCATGGACTGGCTCATCACCATTGTGACGAAGGAGATCGCGATCGCACCGAACGCCCGCCATTTCTGCGAGTCGTCCGAGGTGGGCACGGGATGCTCCGGCGAGACGCTCGCGGAGGTCATTCCGGAATTGCCTGTAGCGGCTGTCGAATCATCCGGGGAGTCTAGTCCGCCCTCGCCGCCAACCGCGAGTCGAGGCGCTCGAGGCTCGTGGTCGCTTCGGCGCCCCGCCTGTAGGATGCCGCCAGACCCGAGAACCGAAAGGACGACGTCCATGGCGCTGACCGAGGCACAGAGCGAGTACCTGAAGAGCCACACGCAGGGGGTACTCGGCACCGGCCGCAAGAACGGCTCACCACAACTCTCGACGATCAACTACATGTTTGACGGTGAGCACGTGTGGATCTCGGCGACGAAGGACCGTGCGAAGTTCGTGAACGCGATGCGCAACCCGGAGGTCGCGCTGCTCGTGCCGGACAACGGTAAGCAGGTCATCGTCTACGGCACGGCCGAGGGCATCACGGAGCGCCTGGAGCGGAACAAGCGCACGCGTGCGCTGCGTGCGGTCGGGCCGGCTCCGTCGCCCGACTCCGAGGAGGAACTCGACCAGCAGCTGGAGTCGGAGGGACGCGTCGTGATCAAGATCACGCCCGTCCGCGCCTTCGATCGGTTGTAGCCGAGGCTCCGGTCTCGGCAGCACTCACTGCCATCGCGAAGCCCGAGGCGTCGGCCTCGGGCTTCTGCGTTCTTGGCCCGGGCTGCAACGCGAGGGGGTCTAACTGCCGACCAGCGCGTCGGGCTGGCGGATCGGCTTCGCTGCCAGAATGAGCAGGATCGCGATGCCTGCCGCGGCGGCGAACGTGAGGAAGGCGATGCGGTAGCTGTTCGTCACGTCGAAGATCCAGCCGGCGTAGATCGGGCCGCTCACCGTGCCGATCACCAGCACTGAGCCCATGAATCCCTGGATCGTCGCGAACGACCGCCGCCCGAAGTACTCGCTCCGCATCGCGAACATCATCGTCGCCAGCCCGCCGTAGGCGGGCGCGTACAGGATGAGCGCGAGCCCGACGTGCCAGAGTTCCGTCGAGAACGCGAGCACCAGCAGCCCCAGCGACAGTGAGCACAGGCCACCGGTGACGACGTAGCGCTTTGGGAAGAGGTCGCCGAGCCACCCGAACGCGATGCGCCCCGTGATGCCGATGACGCCGACCGCCGTCAGCATGAGCCCGGCGGTGCCTAGTCCAGCGCCGATATCGGTGAGGAACGGGATGAAGTGCAGCGCGACCGATCCGGTCACACCGACACGGATCGAAAAGGCGAACGACATCAGCCAGAACGCGGGCGTCCGCAACGCTTCGCGGGTCGTCAGTCCATCCTCGGTGGTGGGGATGGCCTCGGTCACCGTGGTGGCGCCTGAGGGCGGGGCGAGGGGCTCGCCGTCGGGGAGGTAGCCGTACTGCTCGGGCTTGTGTCGCATCACGGCGGCGAGCGGGAGGCCGAGGCAGAGCACCAGCGCCGCGAGGATCAGCAGCGCCTGCCGCCAGCCGAACTGCAGGATCAGCAGCGTGACGACCGGCACCATCGCGCTGCCGAGGCCGTTGCCCGCGAGCATGATCCCGAGCATTCGGCTGCGCTTCCGGCTGAACCAGTTCACCACCGCCGCCGCCGACGGTGCGACCGAGGAAAGCGAGCTGCCGAAGGAGAGGAACAGCACGAATACGATGTAGAACATCGGCACGGAGTTCACAAAGCTCATCAGCGCAAGCCCGATCGCCATCAGGGGGATGCCGGCGAACAGCACGCGCCTCGGCCCGAAGCGGTCGATCAGCCAGCCCTCGATCGGGCCGATCAGGCCACCCTCGAGCCGCGCGAGTGAGAACGCCCCCGCGAGAACCGCGCGGGTCGTCCCCAGCTCCTCGGTAATGGTCTTGAAGAAGGCGCCGAAGCCGTAGAAGTAGATCCCGCCGTTCACGACGCAGAGCATGAAGCCCGCGGCGGTGATCCAGTAACCGAAGAAGATGCCGCCTGACGTGCCGGTGGGCTGTTGCGGGGCTGCCACGTCCGGTCGCATCTCGCCTCCCCATCCTCGTCACTCCGTCGGCGCAGGATGCCCGCGCCGGCGCCACTGACCTGCGTGCTCGGCCCCGAGGCGGGTCAGCGCACGAGGTCGTCCCATACCGGTCGCTCGCGATCCTCGAGTGGCCTGTCCCATAGGTCGCAGTTGGTGCGGTCCACGATCTGCACCGGGAGCATGATCTCCTTCGGCACGGACTCGCCCCGCAGGACGCGGATGGTCGCCTCGGTGGCGATGCCCACGATCTTGTGGGCATCGAAGTCCGCGGTCGCGAGGAGCTTGCCGTTCTTGAGGGCAATGATCGCGTCGGGGATGGCGTTCGCGCCGACGACCAGGCTCTCGCGCTGCGCCTCGTCGAGTGCCTCGATCGCGCCCAGGGCCATGCTGTCGTTCGCGGCGAGGATGCCATCGACCTTTGGCTGGTCGCGCAGGATGGCCTGCATTGCGAGGCGTGCCGGTTCCTGGAGGTATGCCCCGGACCGTGATTCGACGATATGGATGCCCGGGTGCGCCCGCGCCGTCTCGATGAACCCGCGCACACGTTCGCGGCTGGTGATCGAGCCGGCCGCTCCCTCGAGGATCACGATGTCGCCGCTGCCGCCGAGCTCCTCGAACAGTCGCTGGGCGACTTCGGCCGCGAGGCGGTAGTCGTCCGAGCCGACGAAGCAGACGTAGTCGTTGGGGCTGCTGAGCTGATTCAGGCAGTTGATCACCGGGATGCCGGCGGCGTTGACGCGCCGTACGGCCTCGTCCACGGCGGTCGCGTGCACCGGGACCAGCACGACCGCGTCCGGCCGGTCGCGGATCGCCTGGTCGAGGAGCGCGATCTGCTCGTCGATGTCGTCGGGCACCTCCGGGACGTAGTCCACGGTCGTCGCACCGAAGGCTTCGGCGGTGCGCGCCGCGCCGAGGCGGGCGGCGTGGTACGCCGGGTTCACCCGGTTCTTCGTGAAGACGGCGATAGTCGGTCGCTCTGCGCTCATGCGCGGCTCCTCATATCGATCCGGCCGGTGAGCGACCCTTGAACGCTACCGGATCGGACGGAACCGTGGGAGGGTCACCTCGGGCGTGACGTCATCGAAGACGATCTCCAGCGGCATGTCGCAGGTGAGCCCTGTCCGCTCCTCGTCGATGTCAACGAGGTTCGCCATGAGGCGCGGGCCCTCCTCGAGCTCCACGTACGCGACGAGGTAGGGGCGCTCGTCCGCGAAGCCGCGGAAGTACATCTGCCACATGTCGATCCAGGACCAGATCTTCGCCCGTCCAGAGACCGGCTTCCACGAGATCGCCTCGCCGAGGCAGTTCGGGCAGCAGAAGGAGGGCGGGAACCACAGGTGCTGGCAGGCGTCGCACTGCTGGATCACCAGCTCGTGCCGCTTCGTCGCCTCCCAGTAGGGCTGGGTGAGCTTGCGTTCGAGGTCGGGCAGCGGGCGCTTGTAGGGGGCGTCGTTGGTCATCGCGTTACCTCCGCAGGATGTGCGCCGCCGAGACGGGCGATGTACACGAATAGAGGCCAAACTCGGCGTTGGCCACCTGCCGGTCGCCGCATTCGCCTCGTAGCTGCCGCACTGCCTCGACGTGCATCGCCCAGCCCTGCATGTAGCTTTCGCTGGTGTGGCCGCCGCTGGTGTTCAGCGGCAGCTCCCCGGTCAGCGAGATCCGCTCCGGCGTGACCCACGACCCGCTCTCGCCCTTGCCGCAGAAGCCGAGGCCCTCCAGCGAGAACAGCACGGTCGGCGTGAAGTTGTCGTAGATCTGCGCGAAGTCGATGTCTTTGCGGTCGATGCCCGCCGCGCCGAACAGGTCCGGGGCCATCGAGGACAGCGAGTCGTAATAGAAGTTGTCCGACAGGTACTGGGCGGTGAAGTCGGACGTCGACTGCGTCGCGCTGATGTAGATCGGCGGCTGCTTGAGGTCACGTGCGCGCTCGGCGGAGGTGACGATGATGCAGACGGCGCCGTCGTTGATCAGGCAGTAGTCGAGCAGGCGTAGCGGCTCCGCGATGAAGCGGGTGTTGAGGTAGTCCTCCATCGACAGCGGGTTCTTCATCACCGAGATCGGGTTCTTCATCGCGTTGTTGCGGTTGTTGATCGCGAGGTGCCCGAGCGCCTCGGCGGGCGTGCCGTAGAGCGCCTGGTGGCGACGGTACATGAGGCCATACTGCGCGCCGGGTGAGGTCATGCCGTACGGGACATCGAAGTCGGCCGAGTTGGACTCGGGCCCGCCGCCCTCGCCGTCGCCACCGTACTTCGCGCCGACGGAGCGTCCGTTGTTGCCATAGATCAACGCGACGGTATCAGCCATGCCGGAGTACACCGCCATCGCGGCGTACTGGACGCCGAGGCCGGAGTAGCGTCCGCCGCCCGGGAGCGTGCTGGAGAACCGCGGGTGCCGGATGCCGAGGATTTCCGACATGCGCACGGTGTCCGGTACGCGCGAGGTGAAGATGCCGTCGATGTCGTCGCGCGTGAGGCCGCAGTCCTCGATCGCCGCTTTGAACGCGGTGAGGCCGAGCTGGTAGTTGCTGCGCTGCGGGTCCAGGTCGCGGTACATCGCTCCGAAGTCGGTAGTGCCGACGCCGACGATGGCGACCTTGTCGCGGAAGTCACGTTTGAGGGTGTCTCGGCTCATGCTCTCCTCCGATCGCCGGGGCGAGGCCCAGTCCGGGCTCGCGTCGAGGCGGGCGCACAAGCGGTGTAGCACGTTCGCCATCGATCGGCCACGGGTGCGGTGATATCGGAGCGGGCTAGTGGAGATCGCGGATGGATCGGGTGGCCCAGATGCCGGCAGCGAAGAGGCCGAGGGCGATCGCCACGCCGCCGAGCGCGAGCTGTGGGCCGAACGCCTCGGCGAGCAGCGCGATCATGAAGATGCCAAGCGACTCGAAGCCATCCTCGAGGACGACGATGCTGCTCACGCGGCCGCGGTATTCGTCCGAGACGTTGGACTGGATCAGGATCTGGACGAGCGACTGACGACCAGCCTGCCCCACGCCCAGCACGATCACGATCCCGGCGCTGATCCAGAACACGTTCGACACGGAGAACGCGAGGAGCCCGGTCGCGAGGATCGCGAGGCTGGCGATCAGCAACTTGCCCCGGTTCCGGCTGGGCAGCGATGCGATGAGCAGCGATCCGGCAAGCGCCCCGACGGCGGTGAACGACAACAGCGCGCCCATGACCGTCGCGGTCCGATCCCGGTCGCCCCCCGTCAGGACCACATCGACGAATCCGGGGAGGAGACGCTGGTACGGCAGCGACAAGATGCCGACGACGACGTGCAGGCCCAGCAGGATGCACAGGGTGCGCTGTCCGCGGAGGTAGACCAACGCCTCCTTGATCGATGCGAGTCCACTCACCTCGGCATGTGGGCCCACCGCGATGGACGGGCTCGTACCGCCGTCGGCGGCGTGCCGTGCGGCGGCACGGGTCATCGCGTTGGTCTTGGGCACCCGGAACAGCGTGACGAGCCCAAAAAGGAAGAGCGCCGCCATGAGTGCGAAGACCCAGCCCGCGCCGATCGAGGCGATCATCACCCCGGCCAGCGCGGGAGCACCCAGGCGCAGGATGTTCATGCCGAACTGGTTCAACGCGAAGGCGTTCATCAGCCGCTCGCGCCCGACGACCTCGGGGATCATCGACTGCCGCGCGGGCATCACGAAGGAGTTCACGATGCCCTGGATCAGCGCGCCGACCATCAGGTGTTCGAAGCGCAGCACGTCCGCGAAGAAGAGGGCCGCGAGCACCGACGCGATGACCGCATTCGACACCTGGCCGATCTGGATGACGACGCGCCGACTCGACCTGTCGGCGACGACGCCGCCATACAGCGCAAGGAAGATGCGAGGCAGGGAGTTCGCGAGCTCGACCGCGCCGAGGGCAGCGAAGGAATCGGTGAGGTGGTACGCGAGGTAGCCGCGCACGACCATCTGCATCAGCTGCGCGGACTGGTTCCCGACCTGCGAGAGCATGTACCACCGGAACGCCGGCACCTCGATCAGCGCGTCGAAGGTGTGGAAGCGGCGCGCCGACCTGCCGGGTTCGAGGGCCAAGCGTATCTGCTTCCTGCGGTCGCGCCGTGCGGCGTTTCATGCGGCGCACGAGGGCGTCCGCTACGTCGCGCATCCTACAAGACGGGGCAACCCCGTCGCGGCGCCGCGAAGCAGCCCGGCGCTACGGCACCCCGCCGATGTCGCCGCCTCCGCCGAAGCCGCCACCGAAGTCGCTGCCGCCACCATGACCGCCGAAGTCACCGGGATGGTGGTAGCCGGGATCGACACCCGCGCCGAGGTCGCCGTCGAGGCCACCTGGCTGGTGCTGCCCGTCAGGCGTGTGGTTCATGTAGAAGAGCCCGCCGAGGAGCCACATGGGAGTGCCCCAGAGCGTGGCGTTCGGGTCATCCTTGCGACGGCGGCCCGTCGCCCGGAAGAGCAGGTACAGCGCTCCGCCCACGACCGCGCCGATGATGAGCATCTCCACGGGGCACCTCGAGACGCGCGGGCGAGGGGCGACAGTCATCGCCGGGCCGCTTGCATGTGGAGGATACGCTCGGCGCGTCCCCGCGGACGCACCCGCTGGCGGATTCGACGCGCGTCAGGAGAAGTCGCGCAGCGCCGCCAGGGTGCCCTCGTCCATCCGGCGCACGATCTCTGCCACCAGGCGAATCGCCTGCTCGACGTCCGACCGGGCGATGACTCCCGTGTGGCTGTGTAGATAGCGGGTCGGCACGACGATGTTGACGGTGGGCGCGCCGCGGCGGGAGCGCTGCATCGCGGCGCCGTCCTGCCCGTACCCCGTGAGCACGTTGAATTGGAGTGGGATGTCGAGGTCGCCAGCGACGTCGATCACGAAGTCGCGGAGGAGCAGGTTCGGGAGCATCGAACTGTCGTGGAGGAACAGGCCGGGGCCGTGGCCGAGCCGCTCCTGCGCCTCGTCCGGGGTGATGCCGGGGTAGTCGCCGGCCACGCCCGACTCGAGGTTGATGCCGAGGTCCGGCTCGACCGCGTACGCGCTGGTCTCCGCACCGCGCAGGCCGATCTCCTCCTGCACGGTCGCGACCGCGAAGGTGGTCGCCGGGCCGGGCGCACCGGCACGCAGTTCGCGCATCACCTCGATCATCACGGCGACGCCGACGCGGTCGTCCCACGCCTTGCCGAGGTACAGCTCACCGCCGGCGAGCGGGGCGAAGCGGCTGTCGGGGACGATCGCGTCGCCGGGACGGATGCCCAGGCGCTCCTCGGCGTCTCGCTTGTCGTGCGCGCCGACGTCGAGGAACAGGTCGTCGCGCTCGAAGAGCTTCTCGCGCGCCTTCGGCGTCATGACGTGGACGGTCTTGATGCCGGTGACACCGAGCACCGGGCCGGCGTGCGTGAGCACCATCCAGCGCTGGTTGACGATCGCCTGGTCGAGCCAGCCGCCCAGGGGCTGAAACTTCACGTACCCCTCGTCGGTGATCCGCCGGACCATCAGGCCGAGCTCGTCCATGTGCGCCGTGAGCATCACCCGGGGGTGCCCGTCCGCCGGGCCGAGGCGCGCGATCAGGGAGCCGAGGCCGTCCGTCTCGATCGCGTCCGCCAGCGGCGTGAGCTCGCGCCGGACGATGGCGCGGACGGGCCCTTCGAACCCGGAGGGGCCGTAGGCATTCGAGAGCTCTTCGAGCAACGGCTGCACATCGGGCATGGGAATCTCCTCGGGGCGTCCTGCGGCGGTGCCGCCAGCCTAAGTTGCATCGTCTGGCCTCGCCACAGCCGGCGCTTCGAGGTTGCTCGGCTCGCCTCGCGATTGGCGACTACACTCCCGCGGATGATCTCAGAAGCCTCTCCCCGCGCCGAGCACACCGACCCCCATCGCGGCGCGGGACACTTCTATGGCTGGAACGTGCTCGCGGCGGGTAGCCTGATCATGGGCGTGGCCTCCGGCGTCTCGGGGTACGCGGCGACGATCTTCTTCGTGCCGATCTCGACCGCGCTCGGACTGAGTCACGCGGCGACGTCGCTGGCCACCTCGGTCGCTCGCCTGGAGAACAGCTTCCTGGCGTTCTTCGTGGGGTACGCGATCGACCGATTCGGGCCGCGGCCGGCGATCGCCGTCGGCATGACCCTCACGGGCGTCGGTCTGATCATGTTCGGGCTGTTCGCGAACTCGCTGCTCACGCTGATCGTCACGTGGAGCTTCATGGTCGCCCTCGGCGCGAGCGTGGGCGGGTTCGCGCCGGTCTGGGCCGCGCTGAACAACTGGTTCGTGCGACGCAAGGGCCGCGCCATGGGCGTCGGCATGGCGGCGCAGTCGCTGGGCGGGCTGCTGATCGCACCGGTGCTGGCGTTGCTGATCGCAACGTGGGGCTGGCGCATCGCGGCAGTGATCGTCGGTGTCTGCGTGCTGGTGATCACGCTCCCGGCCTCTCGTGTGATGCACGGCCGACCGTCAGACCTCGGCCTGCTGCCCGACGGCGACGCACCAGTCGATGCACGCGAGGACATTGAACCGTCGCCCGAGCGTGCCGGAATCGTGCAGCGCCCCGTCGACAACTTCTCGCTCCGGCAGGCGATGCGCACGCCCACGCTGTGGATCCTCGGCCTGGCGTTCGGCATCCGGCAGATGGTGTCCGGCGGCGTCACGCTTCATCTCTCGCCCATGCTGCAGGCCGAGGGCCTGAGCAGCGTCCACGCGGGTGCGATGGTGGGACTGCTGGCGTTCATGGGGGTGGTCGGCGCCCTCGTCATCGGTACGCTCGCCGATCGGTTCGAGCGGCGTCGAGTCGCGGGCGCCGTCGTGGTGATCGAGTCGTTGTCGCTGTTCGTGCTCTTCTTCGGCGAGGTCGGGTGGACGCTGTACCTGTCCCTGATCGGATACGGCTTCGCGATCGGCGTGCACACGCTAAACCGCGTGCTGTTGGGCGACTACTTTGGTCAGACGCACTACGCGCGGCTCTGGGGACTGCTCAGCGTCGCCACGACGCCGCTGGCGATCACCGGCCCAGTGCTTGCGGGGTGGGTGTTCGATACGAGCCAGAGCTATGACTCCGTGATCCTCGTATTCGCCGTGCTGCTCGCGGTCGCCGCAGTCGGCTACTTCAACTGCCGCCCCCCTGCCGCGCCGATAGCGCCGATCACGGCGTGATCGAGGCCGGCGTGGCGGAGGGCGTCGCGCTCGGTGATGCCGAGGGCAACGGGATCGGCGATGTGGTCGCGACGGGCGTCGGCGTCGGGGTGACGCTCGGGATCCTCGTGGCGGTTGGACTCGGCGACGGCGTCGCGGTCGGCGAGGGCGACGGCGCGGGCGTTGCGACCGGCGTGGGCGCGGGGGCGGGCGTGGGGCCGCCGCTCTCGCGGATGATCACGCGCATGTTCGAGGAACCGAACAGCCAGAGGAACTGCGCGTCCGGAAGCTGCAGACCGATGCAACCGTGGCTTGTCGGCGTCAACCCGAACACTCCGACCGGCTGCCAGTAGTTGAGGTGCATCGCGAACCCGCCCGCGGCGAAGTACTGCGTGAACAGCACGTTCTGCACGTCGTAGAACTCGCTCTCGTCGAAACCGGCGCTCGAGGAGGTCATGCGCTCATTGGGCACGCGCGCCTGCACGGCGAACGCCCCGGTCGGGGTCTCGAAGTCGGCGGATCCGGTCGTGACGTGCATCTCACGGACGGCGCGGTCGCCCTCCATCGCCCACGCGGTCTGCGCGCCGAGGTCGACGATCACGTACCGCTCCGCGGAGGCGCGTGCGGCGGGGATGCCGTCGCCCGCGAGCATCACGAACAGCCGGTACAGGTAGCTGCCGTCGGAGAGCCGGTACCAGACGCGCTCCCATTCGTGCGAGACCGGCACCCAATCCTGCTCGCCGATGATCCAGTTGTCGCCGCGCTCGGCCGCCACGAGGTCCACCGTGGCGCCGGCCGGGAGCTGACGCACGGCCCGCGCGCTCATCGACGGTGCGGAGCGCGTGGCGGTGGGTAGCACGAGGGTTGCCGAGGTGGGGGGAACGGCAGCGGGGTCGGAGGGGCGATCGGAGTCGCGGTGGGACTGGGCGATGGCGTCGCCGTGGTCGTCGCCGTGACCTCGGGCCGATCGGTAGCCGATGCGGTCGTCGACGTGCTGACCTGCACCGCCGGAGCGGCCCTGGTGCCGCCACATGCGCCGGCGACGAGCACCAGCAGGCAAGAGCCGAGGAGGCCGACGAGCCAAGACGACGCGTGGCCGCGTCGGGAGTTAGAAGTATCTCGACGAGCCCCGTCACCACGTCGAGTTGGTGCAGGATATCTTCGCGAAGATCGGTCTCGACACTGCGACGGAGACGCCGGCCGTGAAGTCGATGAAGGACGCCGCAGAGGCC
>CAMDAY010000002.1 GCA_945888895.1 Dehalococcoides mccartyi
GCGCGCCTTCACGCGGTAGTGCCCGGACGGCCGCACGATGTCGCCGAGCACGTCCTCCGGCATCGCGGCGATCGCCTCGACGCTCAGCGCACCCGCCGCGCCGAGGTTCTCCAGCGCCGACGCCGCGCCGCGCCACGACGTGTTCTGCACGAGGATCGCGCCCAGGCAGATCTCCAGCCGCTGCGCCGGCCCCTCGGTCGACGCGGTGGGCCACCATTGCTGCTCGCCGTACATGCCGAGCAGGGCGTCGTACGTGCGACGCAACTCGCGCGCCGTGTAGGGCTTGGGCGGTGCGGCGTGCTCACCCCGGACGGCGGGGTCTTCGAGGCCGGTCGGGCCCGCCTGCAGGCGACCACCCTGCTTGGCGCCCTGCTTCCTCGACTGCTCGTCGAGACGACGCTCCGCGCGCGGCGCCGGGCGCGGCTCACCGTTCGCCGCGAGGTACGCGGCCTCCTCGGTACGTTGCGCGGCGCGCCGCACCCATCGCCCGCTCATCGCGCCCCCCGCATTGCACTACGCTCCACACGTTGAGGCGATCCGCGCAACGCCGACCTCGACGCGGACGGAGGCAGCACGTGGTGAAGAACTGGGGGCTGGTGATCACGCCGGTCGCGATCATCCTGATGCTGATCGGCTCGCTCGTCCTCGACAACACACCGTTGACGATCGGCGCTGCCGTGCTGCTGATGGTCGGCGTCCTGCTGATGCCGCGACAGGAGGGGCTGCAGGGCTGGATGCCCGCCGTCTCGCTCATCGGCGTCGCCGCGCTGGTGATCATCCTGCGCTCGATCCGCTAGCACCCGCTCTGCGCGCAACGCGTCGAGGATCAACCTCGCGCCCACTTCGGTAGGGACGCCTTCGGCTCCGAGTCGTAGAACGCGATGTAGGGCTTCACGTCCAGCACGGGCGTGCCATCGACCAGGTCGAGGCCCTCGAGGCGCAGCACGTCGCCCTCGACGCCGCGCAGCTTGCACACCGTCACGCTCACCGGGTTCGGCCGCGCTCCCCCGCGCAGCGCGAGGGCGCCCTGGAGCGGGTACCTCGAGTCGCCGTTGGGGTACGCCTGACGGCGCTGCCGCATCTCCTCGGGGATCTCGTGCAGCCAGCCGATCACAATGACGTGCGAGTAATCGGCCAGCCCGAGCAGCGCGTCGCCGAGGCCCGCGTTCAGGCGCACCTCGGACCGGACGCGCGACCAGTCGACGCGCGCGGCGTCGCGCTCGTCGCAGACGACGGCGCCGATGGATTCGAGGGTGATCGAGGCGGGCTCAGGCGTCATGCTGGCATTCTACGCGGGAGCCTCGGACGAGCCGTCGCCGGCCCCCTCGGAGCGGCCTCGGGAGCGCGGCAGCAACCTAAATATATGGTAAGATGGAGACGTGTATGAGCGCGGTTTGAATCCCCCGCCGCCTCGGCGCGAACAGCAGTCGCGACGCACAGCATCCCACCGCAACACCCCTCGATCCGTCGTGGGGCGACGAGTGAATGAGGCCACATGACCACGACCGCGCCCAAGGGGAAAGCAGCGGACTACACCGCTGACAGCATCCAGATCCTCGAAGGGCTCGAGGCGGTCAGACGCCGCCCCGGTATGTACATCGGCTCCACGGATCAGCGCGGCCTCCACCACCTCATCTACGAGATCGTCGACAACGCCGTCGACGAGGCGATGGCGGGCTACTGCAACCGCATCGAGATCACCATCGAGCCGGACGGCCACGTCCGCGTCACCGACAACGGCCGAGGCATCCCCGTCGGCAAGCACGCCAAGACCGGCCTCTCCGGCGTCGAGACCGTGTTCACCGTCCTCCACGCCGGCGGGAAGTTCGGCGGCGGCGCCTACAAGGTGTCCGGCGGCCTCCACGGCGTCGGCGCGTCCGTCGTCAACGCGCTGTCCGAGGAGCTCGAGGTCGAAATCCACCAGGGCGGTGCCGTCTACAACCAGACCTACAACCTCGGCGCGCCCAAGGGCGGGCTGATCAAGGGCAAGCAGAAGGTCGACGACAGCGGCACGATCGTCCGCTTCCTCCCCGACAGCACGACGTTCGAGACCCTCGACTACGACTTCGACATGCTGTCGCAGCGCTTCCGCGAGATGGCCTACCTGACGAAGGCGCTCTTCATCAAGTTCGTCGACCTCCGCGACGACGGCCACGAGGCGTCGTACTACTTCGACAGCGGCATCGAAGCGTTCGTGCGCCAGATCGGCCGCACCCGCCAGCCCCTGCACGCCGATCCGATCTACGTGACGATGGAGACGGACGACGCGGCCGTCGAGGTCGCCATCCAGTACAACTCGTCGTTCGGTGAGGTCGTGCACTCCTTCGCCAACGCGATCAAAACGATCGATGGCGGCTCGCACGTCACCGGCTTCCGCACCGCGCTCACGAGCGTCCTGAACGACTACGCCCGCAAGGCGAAGATCCTCAAGGACGGCGACCAGAACCTCACCGGCGACGACGTGCGCGAGGGACTCGCGGCCGTCATCTCCGTGAAGCTCGCCGAGCCGCAGTTCGAGGGCCAGACCAAGACCCGCCTCGGCAACCCCGAGGTGAAGGGCATGGTCGAGTCCGCCGTGCGCCAATCGCTCGGCCAGTACCTGGAGGAGAACCCGTCCGTCGGTCGCAAGATCATGGACAAAGCGCTCACCGCCGCCCGCGCCCGCGAGGCCGCCCGCAAGGCGCGTGACCTCGTGCAGCGCAAGGGTGTCCTCGAGGGCTCGAACCTCCCCGGCAAGCTCGCGGACTGCCAGGAGAACGACCCCGCCCAGTGCGAGCTGTACATCGTCGAGGGCGAGTCGGCCGGCGGCTCCGCCAAGGGCGGCCGCGATCGCCGCACACAGGCGATCCTGGCGCTGCGCGGCAAGATCCTCAACGTGGAGAAGGCGCGCCTCGACAAGATGCTCGAGAACGAGCAGGTGCGGAACATCATCACCGCGCTCGGCACCGGCTTCGGCGCGGACTGGAACGGCGACAAGCTCCGCTACCACAAGGTCGTCATCATGACGGACGCGGACGTGGACGGCGCGCACATCCGCACGCTGCTGCTTACGTTCTTCTACCGCTTCATGCCGAACCTGATCGAGGGCGGCTACCTCTACATCGCGCAGCCCCCGCTGTTCTCGGCGACTCGAGGCCGCAACGTGACGTGGCTCTTCAACGAGAAGGCGCTCACCGACTACCAGACGGACCACGGCACCAGCGGCTATCACCTGCAGCGCTACAAGGGCCTCGGCGAGATGAACGCCGAGCAGCTGTGGGAGACGACGATGAACCCCGCGAACCGCGTGCTGCTGCGCGCCGAGGTCCACGACGCCGAGGACGCCGACCGCGTGTTCACGATGCTCATGGGCGACGCGGTTCCCCCGCGCAAGCACTTCATCACCACCCACGCCCTCGAGGCGACGCTGGACGTCTAGCCCTCGCACCGTTCGAGGACAACGCGACGCCCCTTCGGAAACGGGGGGCGTTCTGTTTGTGCCGCGGCGAGTGATGTCGAGGTGGCCGCGTGGGGCACCCCATCCCCCTGCCCCCTTCCGTGCTTCCACGCAGAACAGCGCTCCGCGCGGGGCTCGGGAAGGGGGATGGCTGGCAAGGGCTTCGCGCTCCCGATCGGACGAGGGGGCTTCGCACCTCGGCGGGAGGTTCAGCGGCCAGGCCCACGTCGCTTGAGACGACGGGCTGTGAGCGGTCGGCACCCGCGGGAGAGCCCTCACCCTGCCCTCTCCCCCTCAAAGGGGGCGAGGGTTCTGAAGGAATCTCCAGCGTTCACCGTTCGGTTGGACCGTCGGCTTCGGCATGTCCGTGCTGAGGTGCGAATCACTCGCACCGACGCTGCGTGGCCACATCGAGTTCCGCCGGGAGTGTGAGGAGCTGCGCCCCTCACAGTTGGTTCCTCCCCTCTCCCCCTCCCGGCGCGGGAGGGGGAGAGGTGGGCCGCCCCACGCCGCCACCTCGACACCACTCGCCGAGGATTGCACCCCGCTCGTTCTGGCTCCCCCGCGATCACTCCCGCACAGCAAAGCCGAGCGACTGCACGCCCGCCCCGTCGAGCAGCAGCATCGCGCACGTCCCCGCCACCACCGGCGGCATGACGAACGTCGTGCGGAGACGGCCGTCGAGGCCCACCGTCACGTCGAACTCGACGTCACGCTGAAGCGGCGTCATGAGGATCAGCCGGCGCGGGCCGGGCGGCAGCCGCTGGCTCGTCACCGTCACCGTCTCGCCGCGTCGAGGTGACACGGGATCCATCAGTAGCAGCGGCGACCCGGAGTCCTGCAACACGGAGTTCTGCACGTCGCACTCCGCGCGCGATGCGGAGCGATCCCCGACAACCGTCGAGGTGCCTCGCACTGCTGCGGTCGAAGTCGGGGCGGGCGGCTGCGGGGCGAAGGTCGCCCTCACCTGGCGCACGGGCGGGTCGCCGCATCCCGCGAGCAGCACGAGCGCGACGACTGCCGGCAGCAGCGCGCGCATCCTCGGTGCTATGCCCGCGCGAGGAGCGTGGGGAGCGAGGAGGCGAGCAGCGCCAGGCCGGAGGCGGTGAGGCACGTCAACACGACGCGGCGGAAGGCGATCTCGCTCAGGCCGATGTACACGCGCATGCCGATGAGCGCGGGGACGAGCATCGCCACGATCACGATGCCGAGCGTCGGGAGCATCTCGCGCGTCACGCGGCCCGCGGCGACGAGCGCGGTCCCACTGAGCGCGAGGATCACGAGGTTGAAGTTCTGCACCACGGCACGCGCGTGGTCGCGCTCGAGCTGGCGGAGCGTCACCCACAGCGTCGGGATCGCGCCCGCTGACCCCACGATGCCGCCGAGGATGCCCCCGACCAGCCCGATGCCGCTGTCGGCCACTCGCCCGACATCGGGCACGCGGGGCAGACGCGTCGCGAACAGGATCGCGGGACACCACGTCACCAGGAACCCGCCCAGCAGCGCCTTGAACAGCGGCACGTCCAGCATCGGCAGCACCGCGACGCCGAGCGGCACGCCGATCACCCCACCCACGAGGAACGGCGCGAGCAGCCGCCAGTCGAAGCCTCGACGCACGCGGATGGCGGCGGTGATCTGCCCGGCGAGCCCGCCGAGGATCGCCAGCGTCGCGGCGAGCGCCGGCTCCACGCCCCACGCCCAGAACGACAGCGCGACCAGGCTGAACGCGAAGCCCGACAGCCCCTGCACGAAGCCGGCGACCACCGCGCCGAGGATCAAGATGCCGAGCGCTGCGTCCATCTGCGGGACTATACCCCTCCGGCCCCCTCTCCCACTGCGTGGGCGAGGGATGGGGTGAGGGCCTCCGCCGGACACCCTCCGACGGGCGCCAACCAGCAGGCACGCGCTATCCTCGGACGCATGATGACCGAGCCGTTCCAGCGCTTCTTCGTGGAGTTCGACCCGCCGCTCGCCGATGGCGAGGCGTGCCGCGTCGTCTTCGCGGACGACCCGGTGATCATCCTTTTCTTCCAGTCGTGGGCGTACAGCCTCGATTTCGGCGGGACGCACGAGCTGGCGCAGGCCGCGCAGTACTTGAAGACGAAGCAGAAGATCGACCTGCGTCCGCTGTTCAAGTACGCGGACCGCGACATCGAGACCCCGAACGACCAGCGCGAGATGGACCGCTCGTGGCAGCCCGCCGGTGACCTCGCCTCGTGCGCGCGCGCCGTCGCCGAGGCATGGACGACGCCAGACGACACCCTCGCCCCGCTCATCCAGGGCTACGCCCACCTCGCCCCGCGCCTCCTCGAGCTAGCCGCCATGTGCGACTGGGTCGCCGAGCGCGCTGCGTCCCCGGACGCCGAGGCGCGCGTCCGCATGACCTTCCTCCTCGAGACGCCCGAAGCGCGCACCTCGAGGCCTGCGGGTTACTAGGGCACCCAGAACGGCCGCGCGAGGTACGTGGCATCGGTCAGCGAGACGCCGCGCAGCAGCACGACCGCACAGTGACCGCGCTGAAGCTCCGGCATGACGACCTCCACTGAAACCGAACCCTCCGTCCCCACTACCACTGGTCGTGCAGTCTCTTCGCCTTCGCTCCAGATCGTTCCGATCCGCAGGTCATACAATCCCGCGCTCAATCCCTCTCCGGACACTCGAAGTCGCTGACCAGCCGACGGAGGATCAGGAGCGAGTCTCAGCCGTACTTCGCCGCGGAAGACCGTCTCTGGGCGGGCGATCATCGCGTCGCATTCGGCGCGACGCGTCTCGGGCGTCTGTGGTGTGGGCGTTGCTCGGAAGTTGGGGATCGCGTTCGCGCGGATGCGCGCCCGCAGTTCCTCGATTGTCTCAGTCGGCGTCGGCGTCGGACGCACGCGGTGATCCTCGCAGCCGATGAGAAACACGGTGGCGAGCAGGGCTAGCATCGCAGCGCGCATCGGCGTTCCTCGGTCGACCGGTCGTGGCTCGCGTGCCACGATATCCGCATGACGACGCAGTTTGACGATCGGTTCCGCGCGCAGGCGCAGCGCATCAAGGCGTACGAGGGGTGGCTGCGCTCCTCGGCGCCGGGGGCGATGGCGCTGCGGTGGCTGCTGGGGCCGGGGCAGTGGGCCTCGAACACCGCGATCTACCGGCTGGCCGAGGGGCTGAAGCTCGACGCCAAGACCAAGCTCCTCGACATCGGGTGCGAGCGCGGGGCGGTGCTGCGGCTGCTCGATGACCAACTGCGGTGCGAGGTGCCCCCGGTCGGCATCGACTTCTCGCGCGCGATGCTGGAGCAGGCGCGCCTCGACGACCCGAACCCGAGGCGCGAGGCCGGGCTCGTGCAGGGCAGCGGCATCGCGATGCCGTTCCGCGACGCGACGTTCAACCTCGTCACCTGCGGCTACGTGCTGCACGACCTGGACGACGACGAGGTGCGCGCGCTGTTCTTCGAGGTTGGGCGCATCCTCGAGCCCGGCGGGCTGGCGGTGATCTGGGACTTCGGCCCGACGGGCAACCGCACCCTCGACGCGTGGAACGCGCGCGTCGTCGCGACCGGCGGGTCGACGCCTCGACTGCGCTCGAACACGACGCTGCGCCGGCTGGCGAGCGACGTCGGCTTCCCGTTCACGCGCTACGCGGATCTGCGGCCGTTCCTGCTGCCGCCCATCCCACGCGCCTCGATCATCGTTGGCCGCCCGCCCGAGGGCTTCGACCTGTCGAGACTGTAGCCGCTACCGGCACCGCCCAGCGACGCGCGCGATCATCGCCGACACGTCACTGTTCGTGGACGCGCCGGGCAGGGTCAGCGCTCGCTCGACATCGGCCTTCGCCTCGACGCAGCGGTTGAGATCGGCGCGCATCGCCGCGCGAAACGCGAGTGGCAGCGGGTTGTCCGGCGCGAGGCGCACTGCCTCCACCTCGTCGGCCTCGGCGCCAGGAAGGTTGCTCGCCCACGCGCGGAGCCTCGCCCGCTCGTGGTAGATACGCCACGCCTCCCGCTCCTTGCCGCTGTACTTCACCGCAAGGTCCATCTCGGCGAGTGCTTCCTCACGCCGAAACTGGTCCGCGAGCAACGCCGACTTGGAGTAGTGCGCCCACGCGTTCCGAGGCTCCAATTGGATGGCCCGGTCGAAGTCGGCACCCGCGAGATCGTGCGCGCGCTTCGCCCGATGCACCAACCCGCGCTCGATGTAGAGGCGCGCGTCCCGTGGTGCTGCCTGTACCGCGTATCCAGCTTGAGCAACGCATCATCCTGGCTCCCTCCACCGGAGAGCGCCCGCGCCTGCGAGATCATCGCGTTCACATCGACGTTCGGCGATGACGAGCCACCCGGCGCCGCACCGAGCATGCCGAACGAGCGGGACGAGAACAGCAGCGCTGATAGCGACATCTTGAGCGTCCGTGACATAGGCCCTCCCGCCGGACGGAAACCTACCGATACAGGCCGTGCGTGTCGATGTAGGACCGCACGACGTCGGAGAGCAGGCCGTCCGTGGGGAGGCCGTCGCGGACGCGGGTGCGAATGTCCGTGGCGGACACGTCCATGCGCGTCATCGGCAGCGGGTCCACGCGGTCCTCGATGCCGGGGAGCGCGGCGCGCAGGGAGTCGGTGATCAGCGGGCTCTCCGCGTCGAGGTCGTCGCCATCGCGGCGCACCACGGCGAGGCGGATGCGCATCACCAGCCGCTGCGCCTCGTGCCACCTCGGCAGGTCGAGCAGCGAGTCCTCGCCGAGGATGAGCCACCAGTCGCCGGGGCGCTTCGTCTCCAGCTCACCGACGGTGTCGAGCGTGTAGGTCGGGCCGTGGCGGTCGATCTCGATGCGGCTGGACTCGGCCCACTCGAGGCCCTCGATCGCCAGCTCCACCATCGCGAGGCGGTCGGCGGCGGGGCTGATCGCGCGGCCTGCCTTGCGCCACGGGTCGCCCGCGGGGATGAAGAGCACCGTGTCCAGGCTCAGCGCCTCACGCGCCGCGGCGGCGAGGGCCAGGTGCGCGGCGTGGGGCGGGTCGAACGTGCCGCCCATAATGCCTCGACGAGGCCACTTTGCCGGCCCGACCGGTGGGTTGACCGGTGGGTTCATGCGCCTACGACTCCCAGGCCAGCTCGACACCCCCGACGCGGATGCGGTCGCCGTCCTTCACGTTGAGCCGAGACAGCACGCGCTGCACGCCCATCCGGCGCAACCGCACGTAGAACTCCTCGCGCGCCTCGCGCTCCGCCAGGGGGAGCGTGCGCGCGAGCCAGTTGGGCGTCGCGCCCTCCACCTCGACCACGCCGTCCTCGCCGACCTTCGCCTCGAAGCGGGCGCGCTGCGCCGGCTCCGGGTGGATCACCGGCAGCTCGCGGGCCTCGAGGCGCGCGTCCTCCGCCTGCACCTGCCGCAGGATCTGGAGCGCGCGCAGCGCCAGCTCGCGGGTGCCCTCATGCGTCGCAGCGGAGAGTTGCATCCACGGCAGGCCGAGCGCCTCGATCTCCGGCTGCAGCAGCTCGATGCGGGCGCGCGCGTCCTGGTCGTCGATCTTATTCAGCCCGAGGATCTGCGGCTTCTCAGCGAGCCCGTGCCCGAAGGCGATCAGCTCGTCGTTGATCAGCTTGAAGTCGTCCAGCGGCTCCTCGTGCGTCATGTCGAGCAGGTGGACCAGCACGCGCGTCCGCTCGATGTGGCGCAGGAACTCGTGGCCCAGGCCCACGCCGTCGCTGGCGCCCTCGATCAGTCCGGGCATGTCCGCGGCGACGAAGGAGTCGTAGCCCAGGTTCACGACGCCCAGGTTCGGCTCCAGTGTGGTGAACGGGTACGCGCCGATCTTCGGCGTCGCGTGGCTCCACGCCGTCAGCAGCGTCGACTTCCCCGCGTTCGGCAGGCCGACGATGCCGATGTCCGCCAGCAGACGCAACTCGAGGCGCAGCCGCAGCCGCTGTCCCTCCGCGCCGGCCTGCGCCCATTTCGGCGCCTGGCGCGTCGGCGTCGCGAAGCGGCGGTTGCCCATGCCACCTCGACCCCCACGTGCGATCACGGCGCGGTCGCCGGGATGCTGCAGGTCGGCGAGCGGCGGGGCGCCCTCGACGTGGTCAATCGACCACACGGTCGTCCCTACGGGCACTGGGAGCTCCAACGACGGCGAGGACGCCCCACGCCTCTGGTTGGGCCCACCCTTGGCTCCGTCGGCCGCCTCATGCGGTCGAGGGTCCTCGTACCGGTCGAGGGATGCGAGCCGCGAGTCGGCGACCAGCACCACGTCGCCGCCGCGCCCACCGTCGCCACCGTCCGGTCCGCCACGCGGCGACAGGCGGTCGCGCAGGAATGACACGGCGCCGTTTCCGCCAGTGCCGCCGGCTGCCTCGATCTCAACGCTATCGATCACGAATCAACTCGCAGGCTGCCTCGGCGTATGGCGGGGGCGGATGTGGGTATGTGGATGGGTGTATCTCACTGTGGGGGTGTGTCCACCCATGTCGCAAGCCGGAAGATCGTAGTCATCGTCATGGTGTTGATCATGTGGAGAGCAGGAGCGAGGCGAATCTAGAGGGCCAGTGCATATCTCGGTCATGACTGGCATGTTCGTCCACAGTGCGGGCGATTTCTCCGCAACAGAGGCAATTCGGGGCTCCGTCAGGCCAGCACCGATGCGCGAGTAAGCCACAACACCCTGCTGATATCCCCGGATTTCCTCTGGTTATCCACGAAACGGAGAACTGAAGGAGTCACGGGCCTATGCAGCTGATCGGGAACATCGAGGTTAGCCCGACCGAGCGAGAGAACGGGGATAACTCGTCCGGTTGTGGATAATCGAATCGTTGCGCGACACGACGGCGCAAGGCAATCGTGCGAGTTAAGCGATGCGCCTCGACGATTCGATCATCTCGCGCAGGCTGCCGATGTCGCGCTTTGTCTCCGGATCGATGGCGAGCGAGCGCTCCATCTTTCGCCAGCCGTGGTGCACGGTGGAGTGGTCGCGCCCGCCGAGGGCGTCGCCGATCTCCACCAGCGACCGGTGCGCGAGTTCGCGCATGAGGTACATCGCCACCTGGCGCGGGTAGGCCACGCGCTTCTCACGGCTCTTCGAGAGCAGACCCTCGCGGTCGATCTCGAAGTAGCGGCAGACGATGTCCATGATCAGCTCGGGCGACGGGGGCAGGCGGGGCTCGGTGGGCTCGAGCGATGCGAGTGCCGAGTGCACCAGCTCCGGCGTCAGCGCCTCGCCGGTCAGCCGCGAGTAGGCGACGACCCGTGTCAGCGACCCCTCCAGCTCACGGATGTTGTTCTTGAAGCGGGCGGCAATGACGCTCAGGACGTCGTCGCCGACGCGCAGGTGCTGCTCGGCGGCCTTGTGCCGGAGGATCGCGATGCGCGTCTCTATGTCCGGCGCCTGGAGGTCGGCGATCATGCCCCACTCGAAGCGGGTGCGCAGGCGCTCCTCGAGGTGCTGGATGTGCGCCGGGCTCTTGTCGGAGGTGATGACGATCTGCTTGCCGGCCTCGTAGAGCTCGTTGAAGGTGTAGAAGAACTCCTCCTGCGTCTGCTCCTTGCCGGCGATGAACTGGATGTCGTCCATCAGCAGGGCGTCCGCAGAGCGGTAGCGCGCACGGAAGTCGTCCATCTTGCGCTGCTGGATCGCCGTGATCAGCTGGTTCGTGAACGCCTCGGCGCTCAGGTACACCACGTGCAGGCCCTGCTTCAGGAGCGCGTGGCCGGCGGCGTGCAGCAGGTGGGTCTTGCCGAGGCCCGGCCCGCCGTAGATGAACAGCGGGTTGTACAGGCGGCCGGCGTCGCGGGCCACGCCCTCGGCGGCCGCGAACGCGAGGCGGTTGCCCGGCCCGACGATGTAGTTGTCGAAGGTGTAGCGCTCGCGCAGGCGCGGGCGAGGCTGCGACGACCGCTGGGCCGTCCCGGCGAGCTCGTTGAGCGCGGCGACCTGATCCTCGACGGAGCGAAGCGGCTCGAACGCGACGTCGAGGGGCATCCCGGCGAGGTCGGTCAGCGAGCGGATGATCGCGGGACGCAGGCGCTTCTGTAGCCACTCCGTCACGAATTCGGAGCGTGTCCCGACGACCAGGTGATCCGCCTCGAGGCGGATGCCCGTGGTGCCGTCCAGCCACGTGTCGTAGTTCGCCCGGGACACCTGCGAGGAGAGGTCCTTGAGCGCTGCCTGCCAGAGAGCGACGGGGTCGTCGTGCACGCAGCGATACCTCATCACGCCCGGGGTGAACCCGGACACACACACCACTGAGCGGCACGCAGCGCGTGCACGCATGGTCCACAGAAGTCTTGATCTGGGACGAGCAGCGATGAACTGGAACCGTCTATCTCGGAGCCGGTCCTGTCGCATCGTTTGCCGCAAACGCGAGCGAGGAATCGACCGGCACGGAATGTAGCACCGCGTTTTGCGCCCGATCAAGGCTCTTATGTCGGAGCGATGGGAAATCCCCGCGATCATCACGTTTCGAAGAGATACCTTTCGGTAACCCCTTACGCGCACAGGGCCTCCGGCGATCGTCTTTGCAGCCGTCGCGTGCGTGAGCGTGCGGTGTATGAAGCCTCTGTATACTTGCGCCACCGTATCCGAACGCCGACCGGAATCGCCCGGCGGAGTATCGCGGAGGCTCCCCATGACTGCACCCACCCACGGTGCCGGCCACCTTCTGGCGATCGACATCGGCAACACCAGCGTGGCCATCGGCGTGTTCGAGGGCGACGACCTGATCGCCACCTTCCGCATCGCGACCGACCAGGACAACTTCGCGGACGAGTACGCGATCCTGCTCCTCGGGCTGCTGAGGAGCCGCGACCTGGGGCCAGGCGACATCGGCGCGGCGATCATGTCGAGCACCGTGCCCCCGCTGATCCAGACGTTCCAGACGGTCTGCCGCCAGCACTTCGACGTGGAGCCGATCGTCGTCGGCCCCGGCGTGAAGACCGGCGTCCGGGTGCTCTACGACAACCCGCGCGAGGTCGGCCCGGACCGCATCCTCCACGCCGTCGCCGCCCTGGACCGCTACGACCCGCCGATGATCATCGTCGACCTCGGCACCGCCTGCGTCTTCGACGCGGTGTCGAGGGACGGCGACTACCTCGGCGGCGCAATCGCACCGGGCATCGGGCTCGCCTCGCAGGCCCTGTTCAGCCGTGCGGCGATGCTCCACCGGGTCAGCATCTCGCACCCGGACGGCCCCATCGGCCGAAACACCGTGCACTCGATGCAGTCCGGCATCTTCTTCGGCTACGTGGAGCTGGTGCGCGGGATGGTGCGCCGCTTCAAGGAGGAGATCGGCGAGGAGGCGCTCGTGATCGGCACCGGCGGCTACGCGGACCTCATCGCCGAGGAAGCCGGCTGCTTCGACGCGATGGAGCCGGATCTGAACCTGGACGGCCTGCGCCTGGTCTACGAGGCAAACCGATGATCACTTCCTCGACGGGTTCCTCCGGCGGCGACAGCGACGCCACCCCGATCCCCGGACGCCCGGGCGACCCGCTGCGCGGTCGACATGTGGTCCTTGGCGTCACCGGCTCGATCGCCTGCTACAAGGCGATCGAGGTCACCAGCCGCCTCGTCCAGGCGGGCGCGATCGTCGATGTGGTGCTGACGAAGGCAGCGACCGAGTTCGTCACCCCGCTCGCGTTCAAGGCGATCACCGGACGCACGCCCTACACCGACATGTTCGACCCGAACGGACCCGACGGTGAGGCGCACGTCGAGCTCGCCCGCCGTGCCGAGGTGATGCTGATCGCGCCGGCCACCGCCGCGACGCTCTCGCGCCTCGCGACCGGGCTCGCCGAGGACTTCGTGACGCTGACCGCGATCGCGACTGTCGCGCCGCTGCTGATCGCGCCGGCGATGGACGCGCAGATGTGGGAGCACCCGGCGGTGCAGGCGAACGTGAACACGCTGGTCGAGCGCGGCGCGCAGATCATCGGGCCGGCCTCCGGGCGTCTCGCCTCGGGTCGCGTCGGCGCGGGCCGTCTCGTCGAGCCCGAGCGCATCGTCGACGAGGTGCGCGCGCGCCTCGGCCGCGAGCACGGCGACCTCGCGGGTCGCGTGGTCGTGGTCACCGCGGGCGGCACGCGCGAGCCGATCGACCCGGTGCGGTACATCAGCAATCACTCCAGCGGGAAGATGGGCTACGCGATCGCCGAGGCTGCCCGCGACCGCGGCGCGGACGTGGCGATCGTCTCGACCGTGGGCCTCGCGGCTCCGGTCGGCGTGCGCGTCGTGTCGGTGTCCTCGGCGGTGCAGATGCAGGCCGCCGTGCACGCCGAATGCGCGCAGGCGGACCTGCTGGTGATGGCCGCGGCCGTCGCCGACTTCCGCCCCGCGAACGCCGCCGACCAGAAGATGAAGAAGAGCGAGGGCACCGCCGGTACCACGATCGACCTCGTCGAGAACCCGGACA
Organism: Dehalococcoides mccartyi; assembly: GCA_945888895.1. GTDB lineage: Bacteria > Chloroflexota > Dehalococcoidia > UBA2979 > UBA2979 > SHYQ01. The sequence continues at coordinate 13,816 of CAMDAY010000002.1, forward strand.
TCATCGGCACCACGCCCGCGACCTCGTCGCGCGGGCCGCTGCTGAAGATCGCGTTCGCCGCCGAGACACAGAACCTGATCGAGAACGCCGCCGCGAAGATGAAGAGCAAGGGCGCGCGGTTCATCGTGGCGAACGATGTCACCGCGACGGACGCCGGCTTCGGTTCCGACGACAACCGCGTCACGATCCTCGACGATCAGGGTGGCCGCGCTGACCTGCCGTTGATGACGAAGTACGCCGTCGGCCACGCCATCCTCGACCGCGTGCGCCCGTTCCTCGCGCCGTAGACGTTACCGCTCCTGCTCCAACGACTGCACGAGGCGCTCGAACGCCAGCCAGTCCTCGACGCTGCGCCAGTGCGCTGCCCGTGTCGCCTTCGCGTTCATCGGATGCGCGATCAGCGCGGGCACGGTCGGGTGCGCCTCGTCGAACGCCTCGAGGACTGACGCGGTGTCGTCGAGGTGGACGGCGAGGCCGTGATCGATCGCGTGCGGCGCCTTGGGCGCGCGGTTCGTCGCGACGTAGCCGACGATCGGGATCCCGTGGCGCTCCAGCCAGCGGTGCACAGCGGCGGACTCGTGGTCGCCGCGGGCGGTGACGATCACCAACTCGTGTTGCGTGGCGAGCCGACGGGCAGTCTCGACGGCGCCGGGCTGCGGCGGCATCTCCACCGTCAGGTCGGTCTCGTGGATCTCGGTCATGAGCGACTCGAAGCGCTCCTTGCCGATCGCGGCGTGGATGATCGACTCGAGATCCACGACGCCGGGGTGGCGCTCGCGCAGGCCGCGCAACTCGAAGCCCGTGCGCTCCAGCGTGATGCGCTGGAGCAGCGTGACGAAGTCGGCGAGCGTGTTGTCGAAGTCGATGCCGAGGCGCATCGCGGCCCCGTTCTGCGATCCGCTACTCGGTGGGCTGGAGCAACTGGATCAGGTTGCCGTCGGGGTCGTCGAACGTGGCGATCCAGCCGCCCCACGCCTCCCGCGAGGGCGGGCGGATGAAGTCGACGCCTGCACCGGTCAGGCGCTTCGCGACGGCGCGGATGTCGTCGACCTGGAAGTTGATCATGATGCGGTACGGGTCGCCGGTCGTGCCGTCTACGCCGTCATGTGTGCTGAGGATCAACCGCGTGCGCAGGTCGCCGGACTTCCAGTCGAACGCCACGCGCATCCTCGCATCGGACGAGGGCAAGAGGCCGACCGTGTCGACGTAGAAGTCGCGCATCTTCGTGAAGCGCTCGGGTGTGGTGAACAGCAAGACGCTCGTCAGCGGACCAACGGTGTCGCTCATAGGGACCTCGAACTGTGGTTAGCCGCGTGCCCTGCCGAGGGCGAAGTGGATCAGCGTGCGGACGGGGTTGCCGGACATGCCCTTCACCCAGACCCCGTTGTCGCTCGCCTTCGACATGACGCCGGCGATATCGAAGTGCGCCCACGGCGTGTCGCCGACGAATCGCTCGATGAACTTCGCGGCGGTGATCGAGCCGGCGGGACGGCCGCCCGTGTTCTTGATGTCGGCCACGTCCGACTTGATCTGGTCGTCGTACTCGGGATCCAGCGGCATCCGCCAGACCTTCTCGCCGGCGGCCTCGGCGGCGCGCTCGACCTGGGTCATCGTCCGGTCGTCGTTGCAGAAGATGCCGGTGCGCACCCCGCCGAGCGCGACGCCCATCGCGCCGGTCAGCGTCGCGACATCGAGGATCACGGTCGCGCCCTTCGACTTCGCGTAGGCGATGCCGTCCGCCAGCACCAGGCGGCCCTCGGCGTCGGTGTTCAGCACCTCGATGCTGGTGCCGTCCATCGCGTACACGACGTCGCCGGGCTTGGTGGCGGTGCCGCCCGGCATGTTCTCCGTGCAGGGCGCGATGGCGATCACGTTGACGCGCGCCTCCAGTCGGGCGAGCGCGCCGATGGCCGCGATCACGCTGGCGGCGCCGCTCATATCGCCCTTCATCGCATCCATGTTCTCAGCGGGCTTGAGCGAGATACCGCCCGTGTCGAAGGTGATGCCCTTGCCGACGAGGGCGATCGGCCGACCGTTCCCGGCGCCGCGGTACTGCAGCACGATGAACTTCGGCGGCTGCGCCGAGCCATTCGCGACCGACAGGTACGAGCCCATCTTCAGTCGCTCGGCCTCGGCGCGCTCGATGATCGTGCACTCGATGCCGAGTTCCGCCGCCATCTGCTGCGCGCGCGCGGCGACGATCGTCGGCGTCATGAGGTTGGACGGCTCGTTGGCGAGGTCCCGCGCGAAGTTCGTCTGCTCGCCCAGGATCACGCCCTCGGTCACCCCGCGCTGCACCGCGTTCGCGCGCCGGGTCGAGGTCTCGACGAGCGTGATGTGCGCGATCGCATAGCGCGGCTTGTCCTGCTCGCGGGTGTGGTGGCGGTCGAAGCGGTAGAGGCCGAGCGTCAGCCCCTCCGCGACGGCGCGGCCCGCATCGGTCTGGTCCAGCGCCGTCGAGGTCTCCTGGAGCGCGATCGCGACGCGGCCGGCGTTCATGTCGCGCAGCCGCCTCGACAGGTTGCCGGCGCGCGTGCGCGCCGAGTCGATGGTCACGCCGTCACGCTTGCCCGCGCCGACCACGGCCACGCGCTTCGCCTTCAGCCGCCGGCCTGCGGGGAGCACGTTGATCTCGCCGGGGCGGCCGGTGAGGAAGCCGTCCTGGATCAACTGGGTGATTGCGCCGCCCATCGCGGCGTCGAGGGCCGCGGCCTCCGAGGCGAGGCGGCCGTCCGCGAACACCTCGACGACATAGGTGTCTGCCGTCTGCGCCATGATCCCGCCGCCCGCGACCGTGATCTCCATCGACCGTCCTCGTCCTGCGTCTGCCCCGGATGCCGTCTGTGTGGTGTTGTGGTGGGTGTCGTCTGGTGCGCCGAGCATAGGCTTCCCCTTCCGGCCCTATCAACCGCATCGCAGGTGAGCTACGTCGGTGGTCCGGTGCTGACCCGGCCGGAGCGCCGGTCTACACTCGAAGCCCGGGGAGACGACGTGCGAAACAAGTTGCTGCGGTACATGCACGAAGTGACCGCGCCCGATCGGACGCGCGTGGCGTGGTTCGACCTCGTCGAGATCGCGCTCGTGGTCCTCGGCTTCCTGCTCTATTTCCTGGTGCGGGGCGGCGTCGTGGACCGGACGGCGGACGCTTTGAACCACGCGCGCTGGATCATCGAGGAGCAGCGCGCGCTCGGCATCTTCATCGAGCCGATGGTCAACGAATGGGCGCTCGAGGCCCCCTGGCGCGTGCGCTTCTTCAACTTCGTCTACTTCTGGCTGGACTTCCCGCTGATCATCGGCGTCGGTCTGGTGCTGTTCTGGCGCAGCCGCCGACACTACACGCTGCTGCGCGACGCCCTGCTGATCTCCGGGGCGTTCGCCCTCGTCCTGTACTGGACGTTCCCCGTCGCCCCGCCGAGGTATCTGCCCGAGTGGGGCTTCGTCGACACGATGCAGCAGTACGCGAAGCTGTCCTACCAGGCGCAGTCGCTGCGCCCGTTCGTGAATCCGTTCGCCGCCGTGCCCTCGCTCCACGTCGGCTGGGCGCTGCTCTTCGCCATCGTGCTGTTCGAGGTGTCCCAGTCGTGGCTCGTGCGTATCGGCGGTGCGCTGGTGCTGGTGCTGCAGAGCGTCGCCGTGGTCGCGACGGCGAACCACTTCCTCTTCGACGCGCTTGCCGGCGTGGTCATCTCGCTGGCCGCGCTGGCCGTCGCTTACTGGCTCGACCGCAGCGGCTACCCGAAGATCCGCGACTCGCTGCAGCGCCTCATGAGCTAGCGTCCGCCTCGCACCTACTCCGCGCGGAGCCACGCGAGCGCGAGGAAGCCGGGGCCGAGGCGCGCGCCCTCGTGGCGGGTGATCGGAGCGATCACGACCTCCGCCAGGTCGAGGTGCTTGGCACCCCACTGCGCCATCGCCTCGGCGGCGGGGCCGGAGGAGGAGTGGAGGATCGCGACGCGCGGGCGGCCCCCCTCGGCGCGGACTTCGATGGCAAAGCGGTCGCGGAGCGCGATCAGCGCGTCGGGGCGCTTCGGGAGCGCGGCGAGCGTCGTCACCACGGTGCCATCGAGGGTGGTGACCATGCGCGCGGGGGTGACGTACAGGCTCGGTGCGATCAGTCCGACGACCTCCGGGTGCTCCAGCATCGCCATGACGCGGGTGCGTCCAGCGGCGCCGCGGGCGGCTGCGGCGGCTGTCTCGATGTCCCCGCCATCGCGAGCGACCTCGGCGGCAACGATGGCCGCCCAGCCCGCACCCATCAGTGCGCCCTCGGTCTCGACGAGGCGGAACGTGGCGCCGCGGGCCTCGACGGCGGCGCGGGCCGCCTCGGGGGCATCGTCCGGGCTGCCGTGGCCGTCGCCGGTGCGGATATAGAGGACGCCCTCGCCCGGCTCGGCCGCTGCCGCGCACGCTGCGGCAATGTCCGCCGCCTCGAACGGCCCGCGCTCGAGGGCGAGGCGGGGGATCGGGACGCGGTCGAGCAGCAGCTCCGGCTCCGCGGGGGTGACCGCGATGTTCAGGGCGGCGCGGACCTCGGGCGGGACGCAGGCGTCGGCGTCCACGATCACGCGGAAGCGGGACGGGCGGGGGGAGTCGGGCATGGCGTGATCCTCGGCCGGGGTCAGTCCCGGCGGTTGCCCGTGGCGTCTAGCTAGGCTTCTGTGTTAGCGTTTGCAGGTCTGGGACCACCCGAGATGGGCGTCTCTGGATGACTCCACTCCCCAACTCCCCAACTCTACCGGGACGGCGGGCCGAGATCACACCGGCGTGGAGCCTTCGAAGTGTGTGCGGCGGTAATAGGTACGGATCACACTCAACAGATGGCGCAGACCCTCGAACGCAAGCAAGAGATCGTTGAACAGTACAAGCAGCACGGCACCGACACGGGTTCGCCCGAGGTGCAGGTGGCCCTGCTGACCGACCGGATCGTCCGCCTGACGGACCACCTCCGGGAGCACAAGCACGACTTCGCCACGCGGCGCGGCCTGCTCAAGCTCGTCGGCCAGCGCCGTCGGATGCTGCGGTACCTGAGCAACACGGACGTGGACCGTTACCACGCGCTCATTCAGTCCCTGGGGCTGCGCCGCTAGCGCAGCCTGTTGGCTTTCAGACCGCCGCACGCGTCACAAGCGCGGTGCGGCGGACGTGCAAATAGCGAGAGATTAACCAACCCATTCCGCGGACGTTCAGTCCGATCCGCAGTTGCGGCAGCCACCAGACCGCCCGCCCGCCCCTCGAAGATCGAGCGGCCGGCGGGGGGCTCTCCCGGCATCCACTGACCGAGGCGCACCGGCCCCAACCCAGAGGCCACTTGCGCCCGGCTGCACCGCCGCCCCGCAGACCTCGAACGTTTCGCGCTCCGGCGTAGGGCCGGTCGGCGACCAGATGCGGTCGCCCACGTACAGACGAGAGAGATAGAGGTACACCTGTGACCACGACTGGTGCGCAGACGCGCACGTTTACCACGGAGATCGAGGGCAAGACCCTCGAGATCGGCCTCGGCCGGCTCGCCCAGAGCGCAGCCGCCTCCTGCACCATCCGCTACGGCGACACGGTGCTCCTGATGACCGTGTGCGAGGGTGACCCCCGCCCCGGCCTCGACTTCTTCCCGCTGACCGTCGACTACGAAGAGCGCATGTACGCCATCGGCAAGGTGCCGGGCTCGTTCTTCCGCCGCGAGGGTCGCCCCGGCACGGACGCGACGCTCACCGCGCGCATGACCGACCGCCCGATCCGCCCGCTCTTCCCGAAGGGCTTCAAGCGCGAGGTGGAGATCGCCGCGCTGCTGATCGCCTCTGACCGCGAGAACCCCGCTGACCCGCTGGCGACGACCGCCGCGTCGGTCTGCCTGAACATCTCGAAGCTGCCGTTCGAGGGCCCGGTGTCCACCGTCCGTGTCGGCCGCGTCGACGGCAAGTTCAAGGCGTTCCCCACCTACGCCGAGCTGAAGGAATCCGACCTAGAGCTGACGGTCGCCGCGACCGAGGACTCGATCGTCATGATCGAGGCCGGCGCGAACCAGATGCCCGAGGCCGAGCTCATCGAGGCCATCGAGTACGCGGAGAAGATCTGCCAGCAGCTGAACAGGCTGCAGCGGGAGATCATCCCGGAGTTCCAGCAGCCGAAGATGGAGTGGACGAAGCCCGAGGTCGACCACACCCTCGAGGATCGCATCAGTCAGCACCTCTCGGCCCGTGGCCAGGAGATGCTGGACGCCGTGCAGGGCGAGGGCTTCCGCGGCATCGACGACATGGGCAAGCGCGTCTACTCGGAGCTCGTCGTGAACGAGCCCGGCATCGACGAGAAGGCCGTGCGCGCGGCGACCGAGGTCGTCCTGAAGGCGCACGTGCGCGCTCGCGTCCTGAACGACGATGTCCGCGCCGACGGCCGCAACTCCACGCAGATCCGCCAGATCACCGCTGACGTCGGCGTCCTGCCGCGCGTCCACGGCTCCGGCCTCTTCCAGCGCGGCCAGACGCAGGTCCTGTCCGTCGCCACCCTGGGTGCGATTCGTGATCGAGCGAAGCTCGACAACATCGACCCGCAGGAGTGGAAGATGTACATGCACCACTACAACTTCCCGGCCTTCTCGGTCGGTGAGGCGCGCGGTCTGCGTGGTCCCGGCCGTCGCGAGATCGGTCACGGCATGCTCGCCGAGAAGGCGATCCTCCCCGTGCTGCCGAAGTTCGAGGACTTCCCCTACACGCTGCGCGTCGTCTCCGACGTGCTGCAGTCGAACGGGTCCACCTCGCAGGGTGCGGTCTGCGGCTCGACGCTCGCGCTGATGGACGCCGGTGTGCCGATCAAGGCCCCCGTCGCCGGCATCGCGATGGGCCTCGTCACCTCTGACGAGAACGCCACGTCGTACAAGATCCTCACCGACATCGCGGGCATCGAGGACGCGTTTGGCGACATGGACTTCAAGGTGGCGGGCACGGAGACCGGCGTCACCGCCGTCCAGCTCGACATCAAGTTGAAGAAGCTGCCCCCGGACTTCCTGGTCCAGGTCTTCTCCCGCGCCCGCGAGGCGCGCATGCACATCATGGGCGTCATGCTCGAGGCGCTCCCCGCGCCGCGCGAGGAAGTCGGCGAGTTCGCGCCGAAGATCACCTCGATCAAGATCGACCCGAGCAAGATCGGTGCGGTCATCGGACCGGGCGGCCGCGTGATCAACGCGATCATCGCCGCGACCGGCGCCTCCATCGACGTCGAGGAAGACGGCTCGATCTTCGTCGGTGGCTCCAACGCCGAGGGCGTGAAGCAGGCCATCCGCCAGATCCAGGGCCTGACCAAGGAGATCCTCCCCGGCGAGGTCTTCGAGGGCAGCGTCTCGCGCATCATGTCCTTCGGCGCGTTCGTCGAGATCCTGCCCGGCAAGGACGGCATGGTCCACATCTCCGAGCTGGCCGAGGGCCGCGTGGAGCGTGTTGAGGATGTCGTGAACGTCGGCGACCGCGTCAAGGTGAAGGTGATCGAGGTGGACAACCTCGGCCGCATCAACCTGTCGATGCGGGACGTGGACAACGAGGGCAGCGTTGGCATGAGCGACGACGACGCCGCTCGTGGTGACGACCGCCCGCGCAGCGGCGGCGGCGACCGTGGTGGTCGCGGCGGTTTCGGCGGCGGCGGTGGTGGTGGCGACCGTGGCCCGCGCGGCGGCGGCGGTGGTGACCGCGGCCCGCGTCCGGGTGGCGGCGGTGGCCGCCCCGGCTTCGGCGGCGGTGACCGTGGTGGCGACCGAGGCGGCCCGCCCCGTGGCGGTGGTAACGGCGGCGGCGACCGTGGGCCTCGCCCCGGTGGCGCCTTCGACCGCAACGACGGCCCCCCGGCGCGTAACGATGCCCCTCGCGAAGACCGTCCTCCTCGTGAGGATCGTCCCGCGGGCGGCGGTGGCGACCGGCCGGCCGGTGGCGGCGGTGGGCGTCGCTGGTAGCCCGGCGCGCGTAAGCGAAACTCGAGGAGCCCGGCAGCAATGCCGGGCTTCTTGTTGCCCTCGCGCCGGGCTGCGGGGAAGAGAACGGGCGTGAGCCTCGATGTGGCGAGTGGTGTCGAGGTGCGAAGTAGGGCGGCCCATCCCCCTGCCCCCTTCCCTGCGCGGGAAGGGGGATGAATGGCGAGGGCTCGCCCTCGCTCTCCCCCGGGACCGAGGGTGCTTCGCACCTCGGCGGAGTGCCCCACTCTGTCATCTCCGCTCGGCGTTTCTGTGCTGGGGTGCGAATCCCTCGCGCCAACGCGGCGCAGCACATCAAGCTCCGCCGGGAGTGTGAGGGGCGCAGCTCCTCACAGTTGGTTCCTCTCCCTTCCTACTCCCCTTCCCGCGCAGGGAAGGGGCAGGGGATGGGCCGCCCCACGCTGCTACCTCGACGACACTCGCCGCCGAAGATGCCCGCGCCCCGTCCCCTCCTCGCGCGCCCCGAACCGCACGAGGCGGCTAGACTGCGGTTCGACACCAGTGCAGCGATGGGGGACGCCGATGATCCGCGTGGCGATCTGCGGGACCGGGACGATGGGCAGGCTCGTCCTCGACACGATCGAGGCACAGCAGGACCTGCAGGCGGTCGGCTTCGTCGAGCCGCTCGCGCAGGGCGACGACAAGGTGCAGTCCGGCGAGAAGATCTACCCCGTCTACCAGGACCCCGGCACGCTCTTCGAGAAGACCCACCCCGACGTCGTCGTCGACTTCACGAACGCGCAGTTCACACCGACGCTCGTCGAGGCCGCGCTCGCGCACGGCGTGCGTCCCGTCATCGGCACCTCGGGTGTCGCCGTCGAGACGATCGACCGCCTGCGCGCCGGCTGCGTCGAGGCGTCCCTGGGCGCGGTGTACGCCGCGAACTTCGCGATCGGCGCCGTGCTCCAGATGTACATGGCCGCGCTCGCCTCGAGGTTCTTCGACAGCGCGGAGATCATCGAGCTGCACCACGACCGCAAGGTGGACTCGCCCAGCGGCACCGCGCTCACCACCGCGCGCCTGATGCGCGCCGCCCGCGACGAGGACTTCACGATGAATGTCCCGGCGCTCGAGCACCTCCCGCACGCGCGGGGCGGTGACCTCGGTGGCATCCCGATCCACTCCGTGCGGCTGCCCGGCTTCGTCGCGTCGCAGGAGGTGATCTTCGGCGGCTTCGGTCAGACGCTGACGCTGCGCCACGACACCACCGGCCGCGAGGCGTTCATGCCCGGCGTGGTGATCGCGGTCCACGAGGTGATGAACCGCACCGCCCTCGTCGAGGGCCTCGACCAGCTCGTGGGCCTCGGCAAGTAGTCGCCTGACCCCCTCTCCCGGTTTCGGGAGAGGGATGGGGTGAGGGCCCGTTCCCCTTCCGTCCGCTGAGATCGATCGCTGAGGAGCACCCATGTCGATGCAGTCGTTCGGCCTGATCGACATGCAGCTCCGGCTCGACCCGGACGCGCACATCCTCTACGTCGTCGTCGGCCACAGCGGCAACATGGCGCTGGAGACGCGCGACCTCGACGAGCGCCGCGCCGTGGACTACGACCTCGCGGGCGACATCGTCGGCATCGAGTTCCGCGACATCGACGAGGGCGTCGACCTCGATGGCGTCCCGCACGCCTCGAGGCTGGCGCGCGCGCTGCAGATCATGGGCGCCGTGCAGTACGAGTGGAGCGAGGGGAAGTAGATGGTCTCAGCACCGAGGCCACATCTGCCGCTGGATCGTCCAATCTCGGACGACGAACTTTCTGCGCTCCTGGGATGGGTGCTTCTCTATCCATCGTTCAATCCAACGCAGGATTGGCTTTCGCTCGGGGAATTCGTTGTGAACGCGACCTTCAACGATGAACGCGAGGAGGCGCCATTCAGAAAGGCCAATGACCCGGCGCAACTGCAGAAGCGGGTAAACGAACGCTGTTGGGAATGGGTTCGCCTCGGGCTGATTGTTCCTGATGGCGATGCGAACAGATTCACCCTCACTGAGCGCGGGCGCTCCGTCCTCTCCGGCGCAGTTGATGAATCGCTGCTGCTTGCACCGGGCGGCTTGCATGCGCGTCTCGGTTCGATTCCTGCGGTGCTACCGGCCAGCCTACTGTTCTTTGCGGAAGAGGCGCAGCGCTCGTACCATGCCGGCCTCTATCAGGCGTCGGCGGTCATGATCGGTGTGGCCAGCGAAGCAGTACTCGTGGATCTCGCGGCGGGACTAGAGGCTCGTCGCCAACTCTTCAACCTACCGCGGCTAGGGAAGGGTGTTGGAGCTCGTCAGATGATGGACTGGATATCGGAAGGATTGAGGCAGCGCCGCGACCAGATTCGGGCCAGCCTTACTTCGGTGGGCGGTACGACTCGGTGGCTCGATGACCTTCCCCAATTACTCGGAGAGGCGAACGCTATCCGGCTGCTGCGCAACGACGCTGGGCATCCGAATGAAGTCCGGGTGAATCGGGAGGAAGCCGGGATGCTTCTCTTGCTGTTCCCCAGATTTGCGGAGGCGGCCATCGTCACTACGGGTGCCCTGAGTCTGTTGCCACCAAACTCGTAGTTCCTCGCCCCTTCCTTCCCCCTCCGGTATCCTGCACACACGTCGCTCGCGGTGGGTGACGACCCCCGGCGCTGCCCCGCCCCATCAAGGGCCTCGATCCGTTCGAGGGCGCGCGCACCAGTCCGTGGTAGGGAGCCGATCGTGGAGCCAGTTGTTGCTGTCATCGGGGCGACCGGTGCCGTGGGGGATGTCTTCCTCCGCGTCGCCGAGCAGCGCGAGTTCCCGATGAAGCAGCTGAAGCTCCTCGCGAGCCCCCGCTCCGTCGGCAAGCAGCTCACGTTCCGCGGCCAGCAGATCACCGTCGAGGACACCACCGAGCGCACGCTCGAGCGCGCCGACATCATCTTCTGCTCCGCCTCGAGCGCCGTGTCGAAGCAGTGGGGCCCCTGGGCGCGCGCGCACAACGCCGTGATGATCGACGACGGCTCCGCGTACCGCATGGACGCGGACGTGCCGCTGGTCGTGCCGGAGGTCAACGGCGACGACCTCGAATGGCACAAGGGCATTGTCTCGATCCCCAACTGCACCACCACGCCGCTCGCGATGGCGCTCAACGCGATGCGCCAGGTCGCGCCGCTGAAGCGCGTCACGGCAGCCTCGTACCAGGCGGTCACCGGCACTGGCGCCGCGGCCGCCGCGGAGTTGCAGGCGCAGCTCGAGGCGATCGGGCGGCACGAGCCGATCCCCGCGCCGGTCGTGTACCCCGTGCAGATCGCGGGCAACGTCCTGCCGCAGGTCGATGACTTCGACGAGGACGACTACACGAAGGAGGAGCTCAAGATGCGCAACGAGACGCGCAAGATCCTCCACCTCGACGACCTGCCCTTCGCCGCGACCTGCGTGCGCGTGCCCGTCATGCTCTGCCACTCCGAGGCGGTGCACGTCGAGTTCACCGCTGAGGCGCCCATCCCGCGCATCATCGACGCCCTGCGCTCGCAGGCCGGCGTCGAGGTGTCCGCGGACCCGAAGGTCTACATGACGCCGCTCCAGGCGGCGGGCGACGACACCGTGTACGTCTCGCGCATCCGTCGCGACCCCACGGTGGAGTTCGGCATCGTCTTCTGGGTAGTCACCGACAACCTGCGCAAGGGCGCGGCGACGAACGCGATCCAGATCGCCGAGGAGATGCTGCGCCGGGGCCTCGTCCCCGGCGTTTCGAAGCCCTAGCCCCGTCGAGGTGCTCTTGCCGCGCGGCGCGGAAGCGGCGTCGCCGGCGAGGGTGGTCGAGGCGCTTGAGTGGGGCGACCCATCCCCCTGCCCCCTTCCCTGCGCGGGAAGGGGGATGACTGACGAGGGCTCCGCCCTCGTGCTCCCCCGGGGATCGAGGGTGCTTCGCACCTCGCGCGGAGTCGCCGGGCCCCCGACAGGGGCGAAGGTTCTGCCGGACACGCCCCATCCGTGCTCCAAGCCGCGGAGGAGGGCATCCGACACCTGCTCAGTCCCTGCTGGAGCACGAATCTCTCGCACCGCCGCAGCGCAGACTGAGGAGCTCCGCCGGGAGTGTGAGGGGCGCAGCTCCTCACGGTTGGCTCCTCTTCCTTCTCACCCCTTCCCGCGCAGGGAAGGGGCCGGGGGATGGGCCGCCACCCGGTTGCACCTCGACGGCCCCGAGACCAGACGACGCCACACCCGGTTCGCCAGTCCGACGACCCTCGATCACCCGCGCGAGGCCAAGGGATGGGCCGCCCTCCCTGCCAAACGCTACACTGGCGGCCTGCTGACGCCGCCTGCCCCCCGAGGACACCTGCCATGACTGCACCGCTCGGCCGCCTGCTCACCGCGATGATCACGCCGATGACCCCCGGCGGGGACATCGACCTCGACGCCACGAAGACGCTCGCGCGGGCGCTCATCGCCTCCGGCACGGACGGCATCGTCTCCACCGGCAGCACCGGCGAGGCCGCCACGCTCTCCGAGGAGGAGACCGTCGCCGTCTGGCAGGCGACGAAGGAAGCCGTCGGCGCGGACGTTGCCGTGATCGCCGGCGCGACGAACAATGACACGCGCAAGTCGATCCGCCTCGCCCGCGAGGCCGAGCGGCTGGGCCTCGACGGCGTGTTGCTCACGGTGCCCGCGTACAGCAAGCCCCCGCAGGCCGGCCTCATCCGCCACTTCACCGCAATCAGCGAGGCCACCTCGCTGCCCGGCATCCTGTACAACATCCCCGGCCGCGCCGCGCTCAACATGACCACGCAGACCGTCGTCACGCTCGCGCAGCAGGTGCCGAACATCGTCGGCATCAAAGAGGCAAGCGGCGACCTCAACCAGATCAGCGCGATCATCAACGCCACGCAGGGCGTCATGCACCCCGGCACGCCGGAGGGCTTCCGCGTTTGGTCGGGCAACGACAGCGACACGCTCGCAGTCATGGCGCTCGGCGGCTACGGCGTCGTCAGTGTCGCCAGCCACCTCGTCGGCCGTCAGATCCGCGCGATGATCGACGCCAGCCTCGCGGGCCGCACCGCCGAGGCCGCCGCGATCCACCACAGCCTGATGCCGCTGATCGACGTGCTGTTCATCGAGAGCAACCCGATCCCCGTGAAGTACGCGGTCGGCCTCGCGGGCATCCCCGCCGGCGACTGCCGCCTCCCGCTGATCGCCCCCTCGGACGCCGCGCAGACGCTGATCCGCGCCGAGCTCGCCCGCCACGCTATCGACCTCAAGGCCGCCGTGGGGGTGTAGCCCCGCGCCGTCGAGGCGCATCGAGGACTCGCTTCGTGGAACTCCGCCTCCCCTCCTGCACCATCCGCCCGTGGCGCGCGGGCGACCTCGAGTCGTTGTTGCTGCACGCGGACAACCCGAGGATCGCGGGGAACCTGCGCGACGTGTTCCCGTCGCCGTACACGCGCGCGGACGGCGAGGCGTGGCTCGCGATGAGCAGCGTCGAGGCGCGCCCGACCAACTTCGCGATCGAGGTGGACGGCGCGGCGGTCGGCGGCATCGGGCTGCGGCTCGGTGACGACGTGCATCGACGGACGGCCGAGATCGGGTACTGGCTCGGCGAGGCGTACTGGGGCCGCGGGATCGTGACGGAGGCGGTCGGCGCGCTCACGCGCTGGGGCATCGAACACTTCGACCTCGTGCGGGTCGATGCGCACGTGTTCGCGCCGAACACCGGCGGTGCGCGGGTGCTGGAGAAGAACGGCTACGTGCTCGAAGGACGCCTGCGCAAGCGCGTGGAGAAGCGCGGCGAGATCCTCGACGCGCTCGTCTACGCCTTCGTCATCGAGGACTGACCGTTCGAAGCATGCGGCTGGTCGCGCTCGACGACCCACTCGTCCCACGCGGCGCGCGTCTCGGCGCGGGCCTTCTCGAAGCCGATGCGGTCGCCGTAGTACCCGCCGAGGATCGCGGGCAGCACGCGGCTGCCGATGAGCAGGTACACGCCGTAGAACAACGTCGCCCAGATCAGCCGGTCGCGGAAGAACGGCAGCCACAGCACGATCGCGATCCCCGTGACCGCCGCGATCACGATGCCGAGGTACGCGAAGCTGTTCACCCACTTCGACTCGATCGCGCGCTGGCGGCGCAGCACCTCGAGCATCTCGCCCGGCACGGCGTCCACGGGAGCGCGGCCCGATCGCCCTTCTGGATCGCACGTCTCGCGGCAATGCGGGCACATCTCCGTTTCGCGGCCGATCGGCGTGTAGCAGTTGCCACAGAAGCGCCCGGCGTTCGGCTGGCCGCCGCGACTGACCGCGACGATGTGGTCCTCCAGCGACTGGCTGAAGATCGGGCAGCCGTCCTCCGGCCGGAACCGCACGTCGTTCGGATCGTCGAAGCTCACGCGCTCGCTCGTTTTCGGTGTTGCCTGTTCCCGGGGGCCGTTGGGGGCTCTACACCCAACAGTTCCACCCCCTTCCCTTGCCCTGCGCGGAGCGCTGTTCTGGGGGAGATAGTCGAAGGGGGCAGGGGGATGGTCTGGTCCGGTGCGGCGGTGCGCAGCGACATCGCGAGGTCGGCAAGCACCTCCGCCGTCTCGCCGTGGTACGCGGCAGCGCGCCCCGACGGCGAGGGCATCACCCACACCTCGGCGCCCTCGAGGGGCGGCACGTCCTGGCGGCCCCACGCGCGGGCGCGCCACGCGCGCGGGTAGTTCGCGGTGAAGCCGCGCGTCGTCGTGAAGCACACCGCCCGAGGCTGCGCGGCAGCGATGCGTACGCGGAACGCGGGGACGGACTCGCGCAGCTCGGCGTCGGTGATGCCCGTCGAGTCGGTGAGGACGCGCTTCACCACGTCCGTGAGGCCGATGCGGAACGGGCCGATGCCGCGCTCGGGCGCCTCGTGCAGGACGGCGTCGTCCTCGGGCGTGACGTCGAGGTCGACGAGCGGGGAGGCGGAGAGCACGCGCCAGAAGGCGTTGCCGGGGTGCGCGTAGTAGTGGCCGCGCTGAGCCGAACGTTCCCCCGGGTTGATGCCGACGAACACGAGGTCGAGGCCGGGGACGAGCAGGTCGGGCAGCGTGCGCGCCTCGTCCGGTGCGGGAGCCATCAGCGCGATCACAGCCCCAGCTTGGTCCACGCGACGGTCGGCTCGCCGAGCACCACGCCCAGCCACAGGATGATCAGCGACGTGCCGAGGATGAAGATCGAGAACCCGAACGACTTCTGGCGCGCGCGCTCCAGCTCGCTGCGCAGCTCTTTCACCTCGTCAGAGCGCTTGGAGAACGGGTCCTCCTCCGCGGCGATCACCTGGTCCGAGAGCGCGCTGATGCGACGGCCGTACCGGAACATGTGGATGTAGATGAGGATGAGCAGGATCGTGAACATCAGCATCTTCAACGAGAAGATGGTGCCGAAGAGATAGTCCTCGGGCGCGGCGCGGACGCTCTCCGGTACGGTCGTGTAGTACTGGAACAGCCCGGTCACCAGCAGTGTGACGAGCGAGATGCCCGCGAGCATCCCGAAGCGAGCGGCGATTACGCGTGTGATCGCACGCTTCAGCTTCTCGTCATCCTCGATGATCCACGTAGCCGGGATGACGGCGAAGAACATTAGTATCTGCGGGCCGATGAGGGTGGCCGCGGCCGTGACGTGGATCGCGATCGAGATGGCACCCATCATCGCTGTTCCCCATTTCTCTCCGGGCTCATGCCGGTATGCCCGGCTGCGCCTCAGAATTCGGCTTCGACCTGCGGGCTTCGAGCTAGATAGACGCGCCGAAGATGTCGCGCGTGACGATCGCCTGGTCGCGCTCCGGGCCGACCGAGATCATGTCGATCGGCGCGCCGAGGATCTGCTCGATGCGGCGCACGTACTGGCGCGCCTCCGTCGGCAGGTCGCCCAGCGTGCGGACGTTGGTCACGTCGCGCTTCCAGCCGGGCAGCTCTTCGTAGATCGGCTTGGCGCGCTGCGCCTCGGTGAGCGTCGCGGGCAGCGTGGTGACGCGCCGGTCGTCAATCTCGTACGCCACGCACACCTTGATGCTGTCGAACGCCGACAGCGAGTCGAGGCGCGTGAGCGCGACCGACGTCACGCCGTTGAGGCGCGCCGTGTACCGCGCGAGGACGCCGTCGAACCAGCCGACGCGACGCGGGCGCCCCGTGGTCGTGCCGTATTCGGCGGTGCCGGCCGCGCCGCCCACGCCTTCGCGCAGCATCTCCATCTCGGGGCCGGACTCGATCTCGGTGGGCATCGGGCCGTTGCCGACGCGCGTCTGGTACGACTTGTACACGCCCACGACCCGCTCGATGGCCGTCGGGCCGAGCCCGATGCCGATCGCGCCGCCGGCGGCGACGGATGCCGGCACGGACGACGTGACGTACGGGTACGTCCCGCTGTCGAGGTCGAGGAGCGAGCCCTGCGCGCCCTCGAGCAGGATCATTTCGCCGCGCTCGTCGGCGTCCTGCACGAAGGAGATCGTGTCGGCGACGAACGGTCGCAGCCGCTCGGCGTGGCCGAGGTACTCCTCGAGGATCGCGTCGTAGTCGAGCGGGTCCTTGCCGTAGACGGTGGTGAGCAGCCGGTTCTTGTAGACCAGCGTGTGCTTCAGCTTCTCGGCGAAGTAGTCGCGGTCCATCAGGTCGGCGATGCGGATGCCGAGGCGGCCCACCTTGTCGTGGAACGCCGGCCCCGTGCCCGTGCCCGTGGTGCCGATGGCGAGCTCCCCACGGAGCGCCTCATCGGCCCGGTCGATGATCGGGTGCCACGGCATGATCACGTGTGCGTGCTGGCTGATGAGCAGCCGGGCGGTGCTCACGCCGCGCTCGGACAGCATCGCGATCTCCGCGAGGAGCTTCGCCGGGTCGATGACGACGCCGTTGCCGATGATGCAGGTCTTGTCGCCGCGGAAGATGCCCGCAGGCACCAGGTGCAACGCGAACTTCCCCTGCTCGTTGATGATGGTGTGGCCGGCGTTGTTGCCAGCGGAGTAGCGGGCGATGACCGAGCAGTAGCGCGAGTGGAAGTCCACCACGCGGCCCTTGCCCTCGTCACCCCACTGGCCACCGATCACGACAACTGCGGGCATGACGATCTCCGGCGGGGACGCGGTTTGAAGCGCCGATGAGCAAGTAGTGTTGGGGGTCGAGCGCGCGCCGACCCGAGGGATCATACCCTGACGGCCCACTGGAAGGGGAGCGGATGCGTCACAGCCCGGTCGGAGCTTCGTCTACCGCCTCCCCGCGCCGATCGAGGCCCGCCCGCCGCCTCGGTGTGCTCGCCATCGCGCTCGTGGTGACGTTCGTGCTCGGCTGTACCTCGGGGCCACCGCCCACCCGCAGCCCGTTCGACGACCGGGGTGCCGTCCCCACCGTCCCGCGCGGCGTCACCTCGTACCCCCCGCCGTTCGCCCCCCCGTCGATGACCCCCGCGCCCGGCTCGTCCGGCGCGCCGAGCGCCACTGTGCCGACCTCGCCCGCCGCCGGCGACCCCGAGGCAGCGGCCGGTGCGGCGATCGAGGCGCTGGCGAACCGCATGGCCGTGAATGCGACCCGCCTGAGCTTGGTGCGGGTGGAGGCGGTCGACTGGCCGAACGGCTGCCTCGGCGTGGAGCTCCCCGGCATGACCTGCACGCAGGTCGTGACGCCCGGCTACCGCGTCACTCTCAGATACGACACCACCTCGATGCACGAGATGCGCACCGGCCGCGGCGGCGCCTCGGCCTGGGTCGCCCAGACGACCGTCCGCGCCACGGTCCGCGAGGCCGAGCGGGCGAGCACCGCCCTCGCGATCACCGATGCCTCCGGCAAGGCGCTCGCGGTGCTCCTCGCGCCCGGCACGCAGCGCCTCGGCGTCCCGCCCGGCTCGCTGAAGGCAGGCGACCGCATCGTCCTCGGCGTCGACGACGTGCGCGACGGCGGCCCCCTCCGCGCCGTCTGGCTCGCTCGCGAGTAGCCGTCGAGGGACGCGCGTTCGCATGGGCGGAGCCGGGCGGGCGGTTGTCTGACCCCGCACGGTTCAGGTGGCAGCGTGGGGCGGCCCACCCCTACCCCTCCCGCGCAGGGAGGGGTTCTGAGAAGAGGAACCAAGTGTGAGGAGCTGCGCCGCTCGCACTCCCGGCGGAACTTGAGGTGGTCGCGTCAGGTTGGTGCGAGTGATTCGAACCCGCGGGCCCAGAGGCGGTGCCATACGCGCGTTCCTATTCGCGATCCGAAGTCGGGATCCTCAAAGGGCGAAGCCCTTTGAACTTCATCCCCCTTCCCGCGCAGGGAAGGGGGCAGGGGGATGGGCCGCCTCACGGTTGAACCTCGATCGTTCGAGGTAAGACAACCGCCCGCTCGCTCCTACTGCACACCCTCGCGGATGGCGATGGCGATGGCGATGGCGTTGGCGTACGCGACCAGCGCGCGGGCGCGGCGGACGGTTCGACGGTCGACGAGACGGTCGTAGGTCGCGGCCTCGGGCATCTCGCCGGCGACGACGCCCACCCACTCGTCGCGGGCGCGCACTGCCTCCCATTCGTTGAGGGTGGCGCGCGCGACGGCGACCTCGATCGGGTCGGGGGTGAAGAGCGCGTTCATCGCGGCGACCTCGTCCTCCTCGCGCACGGTCGCGCCCGCCGCGCCGAAGTCGTGCGCGCGCTGCGGGAGCGTCGAGGTCTCCGGTCGGTGGTGCATCGTCGCGACGATCCAGGGGAGCCTCGCCGTGTGCGCCGCCACCGCGAGGTCTGCCATCGCGTGGTCATACAACGTGCCCGCGCGGTCGCCGAGGCGCATGTCATCGCGCAGTCCGTCGATCGACAGTGCGACGGCGCTGTGCCGGTCGACGGCGTTCAGGATCCGCACGAGGTGTCCCAGGCCCTCGGCAGAGTCGATCTCCGGGATGAGGCGGATGCTGCCGGGGTCGATGCCCGCGCGCATCTCGCGCTTGCGGATCGCCACGTCGGCGTCGCGCGCGTCCTGCGGTGCCTCCGTGCCCGACAGCACGATCGCGGCCGGGCGGGCGGCGACGATGGCGTCGAGGTCGCCCTCGAGCTGTCCGGAGCGCGCGTCCGAGACGCGGACGTGCACGGGCCTGCCGGTCGATGCGATCGCAAGGATCGCGGCTGCGGCGTCGTCGCGTGCCTTCGTGCGGTGCCCGTGCGCCATCGGCGAGGCGAGGTCGATGGTGACCGCGTCCGCGGCGGATCGAGGCGCGGCGGCCAGCGCCGTCGAGTCCAGTGCGTCGATCACGAGAGTGCTGCGTAGTGCGAGCATGAGTGGTTCCTTCTAATTCGCCGTGCCCTCGGAGCCCGAAGGTCGGCGCGGGCGGCGCGGGTATCCCGCGCGTCGAGCCCGCAAGAATACGGCAGACTATCGCACTCGCCCCGAGCGCGGTCGAGGCTAGACTGTCTCGTCCTCGCCGAGTGGCGCGCCCGCCTCGATGTCCTCGAGGAAACGCAGCACCGCCGCGTTCCAGGCGTCGGGTCGCTGCCCGCTGGTGCCGTGCGAGCAGCCGTGCAGTCGCACCACGCGGCGTCGAGGGAGGCCACCCGACGGTCCGGTCATCCTCGGCAGACCGTCGAGGATGCGGTCGTCCCGGTCACCGACGATCAGCAGCGCCGGCATCGCCAGCCCCGGCAGCGCCGAGGTGAGGTCGGGCCGCGCCACCATCGCGAGGCGGGCGCCGTCGATGCCTGGGTCGCCGGTGAAGCCCACCTCGGCGATCGGGCCGTCGCCGCGCGTCACGCTGTCACTGAGGATCAGCGCGGTGGTGTCCGCCGGGTGGTCGACCGCGTACTGGAGCGCGATCATCCCGCCGAACGACATTCCGCCGATCACTGCGCCCTCGACGGCATCGAGGCCATCGAGCAGCCCGCGCAGGTCGGCGGCGAGTCCGGGCATGTCGTACGACGCGACGTCGGTGGGGGCCGAGGAGCCGCCGTGGCCTCGGGCGTCCCAGGTGATCAGGCGGTGCCGCTCGGACAGGCCGCGCATCTGCGGCATCCACATCTCCAGCGACACGCCGAAGCCGTGCGCGAGGACGACCGTCCGTCCGTCTCGCGGCCCGCGATCGTCGTAGCGGATGCGGATGCCCGAGGGCAGGTCGAGCGACGGCATCCGCTTCTCCTGTCAGCAGGCGCCTTCGGCGAGGGCCTGCGACCTAGCCGCCCGCGAGGATCGCGTCGAGCCGGTCTGCCGAGGCCGACGGCCCGACGACGGCGAGCGAGTACTTTCGCTCGCCGAAGACCCGGCGCGCGACGCGCTGGATGTCCATGGCGCTCACGGCGCGCAGCCGCTCCACCGTCACGTCTGGCGGCTCGATCGCGTTGTCCATCAGCAGCTGGGTGCCTCGACGCTGCCCGAGGGCCATCGGCGTCTCGAGGGCGAGGCGGAACGAGCCGGTGGCGTACTCCTTGGTGCGCTCGAGCTCCTCGTCGCCCATCGGCTCATCGACCAGGCGCTGGAGCTCTGCGGTGATCACCTGCAGCGCCTCCTCCTGGTGCTCGCGCGTCACCCCCGCGCTCACGTTGACGGTGCCGATGTCCATGTACCGCGACGAGCCCGAGGACACGGAGTACGCCAGCCCACGGCGCTCGCGCACCTCCGTGAACAGCCGGGACGACATACCTCGACCGAGCGCGGTGTTCATGATGTCCAGGGCGTAGCGATCCGCATCGTGCCGCCCGACGCCGGGCGCGGACAGCGCGAGGTTCGTCTGCTCGATCTCGCGCTGCTCGATCAGCACGTGCTCGTCCGGGCGTGCCGAGGTCGCAGCGTCGAAGTTGGCAGTGTGGCCGCCGCCGAGCGTCCCGAACTCGCGCTCGACCAGGTCGCGCACCTGCGCGGGGTCGATGTTGCCCGCGACGGAGAGCACCGCGTTCGAGGCGTTGTAGAAGTTCGCCATGTGGTCGATGAAGTCGACGCGCTGCATCCCCTGCACCGTCTCGATGCTGCCCGCGATCGGCCAGCCCACCGGCTGGTCGCCGTAGGCCGCCGTCGACAGCAGCTCACCCACGTACGCGCCCGGCGAGTCGTGCGACCGCCGGATCTCCTGCTGCACCACGGTGCGCTCGCGCTCGACCTCCTCGGGCGCGAGCAGCGAGTGCTGCAGCGAGTCCGCGAGGACGGAGATGCCCGTCTCGACGCGCTCGTACGGCAGGTTGTTCCAGTAGCAGGTGACCTCTTTCGTCGTGAAGGCGTTCAGCCCACCGCCCGCGCCCTCGATCGCCATGGAGATCTGCGCCGCCGTCGGCATCTTCTCTGTGCCCTTGAACAGCATGTGCTCGATGTAGTGCGACAGCCCGTTCGTCCTCGGGTTCTCGTCCCGCGACCCGACCCGCACGAAGAACGACGTGGCGGCGGACTGCGCCGTGGGGATCACGGTCATCACCACCCGCAGCCCGTTCGGCAGCGTGAAGATCTCGGGTTCGTTCACGGGTCACCTGTCTCTCGTGGGCCGTCGCGGTCGGCCTCCAGCCTAGGCACGCCTTCCTCGGCGAGGCAATGTGCTCAGGAGCGAACCCCGGATCGCCCCGGTTCGACACCCCTCGCGTCCGTCCGTAAGATGGGACAAACCGGGCGTCTCCCCCAGGCGTATACCCCATGACTTCCTACATCTTTGTGACTGGCGGCGTGGTCTCTTCTGTCGGGAAGGGCATCGTCACCGCCTCGCTTGGCCGCATCCTGAAGGCCCGCGGGCTGCAGGTGTCCATCCTCAAGCTGGACCCCTACATCAACGTGGACCCCGGGACGATGTCGCCCTACCAGCACGGCGAGGTCTTCGTGACCGACGACGGCGCTGAGACCGACCTCGACCTCGGGCACTACGAGCGGTTCATCGACATCGACCTGACGAAGGGCAACTCCACCTCCTCCGGGCAGGTTTACGAGGAAGTCATTCGCAAGGAGCGTCGAGGCGACTACCTCGGCGGGACGATCCAGGCGATCCCGCACGTCACCAACGAGATCAAGCGCCGCATCCGCGCCGCCGGCTCCGCCCTCAAGGCGGACGTCGTGGTTGTCGAGGTGGGCGGCACGGTCGGCGACATCGAGAGCCAGCCGTTCCTCGAGGCGATCAGCCAGATGCGCTACTCGGCGCCCAAGGACGAGACGCTCTCCATCCACGTCACGCTGCTCCCGTACATCGGTGCGACGCACGAGCTGAAGACGAAGCCGACGCAGCACTCCGTGCGCGAGCTCCGCGCCTTCGGCATCCAGCCCGACATGATCATCGCGCGCTCCGACTTCCCGGTGCCGGAGTCGCTCCGCGAGAAGATCGCGCTTTTCTGCAATGTCCAGCGCGAGGCCGTGATCGCGCTCCAGACCGCCGACTCCATCTACGAAGTCCCGCTGATCCTCGAGCGGTCCGGCCTCGGCAAGTTCGTGACCGAGGCGCTCGGCCTGGGTGAGGTCGTGCCCGACCTCGACGAGTGGACGCGGTTCGTCGAGCGGCTCCAGGCGCCGAAGCGCGCCGCCCGCATCGGTATCGTCGGCAAGTACGTCGAGCTGCACGACGCGTACCTCTCGATCAAGGAGGCGCTCGTCCATGCCGGCGTCCACCACGAGGCCGAGCTGGACCTCCGCTGGATCCACGCCGAGGACCTCGAGGTGAACAGCGCCGCGCAGGTGATCGGCGACGTGGACGGCGTGATGCTGTGCCCCGGCTTCGGCGACCGCGGGCTCGAGGGCAAGATCCAGGCGGTCCAGTACGCCCGGGAGCGGAAGATCCCGTACCTCGGCGACTGCCTCGGCCTCCAGATGCTCGTCGTCGAGTTCGCGCGCAACGTCGCGGGGCTGCCGGAGGCGAACACCACCGAGGCCGACCCGAAGACCCCGTTCCCCGTGATCTCGCTGCTCTCCGAGCAGCAGCAGGTCCACGAGCTGGGCGGCACGATGCGCCTCGGCGGGTACGACTGCGCGCTGGTGCCCGGCACCCGCGCCGCCGCCGCCTACGGCACCGAGATCGCCCGCGAGCGTCACCGCCACCGCTACGAGGTGAACAACGCGCTGCTGCCGCAGCTGGAGCGCGCGGGCCTCGTGGTCGCCGGGCGCGACACGGAGAGCGGCCTCGTGGAGATCGTGGAGCTGAAGGACCACCCGTTCATGGTGGGCGCGCAGTTCCACCCGGAGTTCACCAGCCGCCCGAACCGCCCCAACGCGCTGTTCCGCGAGTTCGTCGGCGCCGCCTGCGACCGCGCCGAGCTGCGACTGGCCCTCGAGGCCGAGGCTACCCCGGCTCCCGCCCCGAGTTCGATCTAGTGCGGCACCCAGTGGACCAGGCGTCCCGCGACCTCCCGGAGCGCGGGCGGGGTATCCTCGCCTTCGCGCGCAAGGAGCACCAAAGAGTGGCCGAGACATCCCGCGACCTCCCGGAGCGCGGGGCGGGTATCCCGCCCTTCGCGCGCAAGTAATGGACTTCTGGCGGCTGACTCACATCCTGTCCCTGTGCCTGATGATGGCCGGCGTCGGCGGCACGCTCGTGCCGATCTGGCGCGCGTGGGCGACCGAGGCGATCGAGCGGCGGGTCATGCTCCTCGAAGAGGCGCACCGCAACGAGACGCTGATGCTGCTGCCGGGCACGATCGCGCTGATGTTCACCGGCTACGCGTGGGCGACCGCCAGCGGGGTCAACGTGATCGTCACGTGGTGGCTGGTAGCCTTGCAGGTGCTGACCATGGTCGACCTGTTCATCTTCATCCCGCTCATGGGCGTCGGCCTGCGGCGCGTGCGGTTCCTCGCCCTCGCGGCGCAGAAGCAGGGCGAGGTAACGCCGGAACTCAAGGACGCGATGGCAGACAACGTGCCGCTCGTCTTCAGTACGCTCATCGCGATCACCATCCCGCTGATGGTCTGGCTGCCCGTCTTCAAGCCTTTCTAGCTACCTCGTGCCGACCGGAGTACACCGATGCAGATCTTCATGGACACCGCGAACATCGACGAGATCCGGCGCGGCGCCGCGCTCGGCGTCGTCGACGGCGTCACGACGAACCCTTCGCTCCTCGCCAAGGAGGGCGTCGAGTACCGCGACCGCGTGCTGGAGATCGCCTCGGTCGTCGATGGCCCGATCTCTGCCGAGTGCATCTCGACGGAGCTCGACCCGCTGCTGGCGGAGGCGCGCCGCATCGCCGCCTGGCACGAGAACGTCGTCGTGAAGATCCCGATGGGCGAGGTCGGCCTGCAGGCGATCCACCGGCTCTCCGCGGAGGGCATCAAGATCAACGTCACGCTGATCTTCTCCGCGAACCAGGCGCTGCTCGCCGCGAAGGCCGGCGCGACCTTCGTCTCGCCGTTCGTCGGTCGCCTCAACGACGGCGGCCAGGACGGCATGGCCGTCATCCGCGAGTCCGTCGAGATCTTCGAGAACTACGACCTCGACACGCAGGTGCTCGCCGCCAGCATCCGAGGCGCGCGTGACGTCACGGAGTGCGCGCTCGCCGGATCGCACGTCGCCACGATTCCCTCGGCAGTGCTCTTCCAGATGATGGGCCACCCGCTGACCGACAAGGGCATCGAGATCTTCCTCCGCGACGCGCAGAAGTACTCTGCTGTCTAAGCGCCTCGACGCGCGGGATACCCGCGCCGGGAAGGGGGCAGGGGGATGGGCCGCCTGCCGGTTGAACCTCGACCGCCTTCGCCACACTTGGACACCTCGCCCATACCCACTTGCCGATTCGAC
>CAMDAY010000003.1 GCA_945888895.1 Dehalococcoides mccartyi
CTGATCGCGCACTCCACGAGCCTCGCGGTGCTGCTCACCGGCTCCGTGATCCACGGGCTGGCGTGGGGCGGTCGAGGCCCCCAGATGGCGGCAATCCGCGCGGAGTACTTCGGGCGCGCGTCGTTCAGCAAGATCATGGGCGTCTCGAACGCGATCATCATCATCGGCACGATCACCGGTCCATTCATCGCCGGCATCATGTACGACACCACCGGCAGCTACCGCCTCGGCTTCGACATCCTCGCGCTGATGTCCGGCGCCGGCTCGATCTTCTTCGTGCTAGCGAAGCGACCGAAGCTCCCCGTCCGCACACGCCCCGGCGACGTCACCGAGGCCTAGCCACCCGCGTTCGCCGCAGCCGCGATCCAGTGCCAGACTGGTCGGCATGGCCCTCGACGCTCCGCCGACGATCCCCGCGCCCTCCCCGAAACGCGGCCCGCGCATCTTCCTCGGGTGGTGGATCGTCGCCGCTGCCTCCTTCGTGCAGGCGTTTCAGACGGGGCTGCTCCAGCAGGCGTACGGCAACTACGTCGTCGAGCTCGGCAGGGAGTTCGGCTGGTCGAAGGCGCTGCTGTCGTGGGGCGCGACGGAGCAGCAGGCTGTCTACGGCGCCACCGGGCCGGGCATCGGCTGGCTCCTCGACCGGTTCGGCCCGCGCGCGGTGATCCGTGTCGGCATGGTGATCACCGGCGCGAGCTTCTTCCTCTTCGCCCGCGTCGATTCCCCCGTGACGTTCTTCCTCGCGCTGTTCGTGATGTCGATCGGCGGCAACATGATCGGCTACATCCCCACGACGTTCGTCGTGATCCACTGGTTCGAGCGCGGTCGGTCGAGGGCGCTCAGTCTCGCCGCCTCGGGCACCTCGTTCGGCGGGATGGCAGTCTTCTTCGTCGCGCTGTTGATCGAGCGATACGGCTGGCGCACGACCGCCGACATCACCGGCGTCATCTTCATCCTCGCGGCGGTGCCGCTGACGATGGTGATGCACCACCACCCCCAGGACGTGGGCGAGCAGTTGGACGGCGGCGCCCCACCGCTCCGCGACGGCGCACCGGCCGAGGCTCCCGCACCGTCCATCGACTTCACACTCGCCGAGGCACTGCGACACCCGGTGTTCTGGTGGATCTCGTTCGGGCACGGTTCGGCGCTGTTCGTGGTGTCCGCGATCAACGTCCACCTGGTCTCGAACCTGACGAAGGAGCACGGGTACTCCCTCTCACACGCCTCGGCGATCATGGTCCTCGTCACCGCGATGTACGGCATCGGCACGGTGACGGGCGGGTTCATCGGCGGGCGCGGCAACCGCCAGTCGGTGACGATGCTCTGCATGTTCATGCACATGGCGGGCATGCTGCTGCTGGCGCACGCCGTGAACGACGCGATGATCATCGCGTTCGCGCTGCTGCACGGCTACGCCTGGGGCTGGCGAGGTCCACAGATGGCGGCGCTGCGCGCGGACTACTTCGGCCGCGCGTCGTTCGGGAAGATCATGGGCGTCTCGAACATCATCATCATCATCGGGACGATGTTCGGCCCGCTGATCGCCGGCTACGCCTTCGACCTCACGGGCAGCTACCGCATCGGATTCGACATCCTCGCGGCGCTCGCGGGCCTCGGCTCGGTCTTCTTCTACCTGTCGAAGCCGCCCGAGCCACCAGCCCGCTACCGCGAGCAGTCCGCCGCGAGCGCGTAGCGATCCGTCGGGGTTCGCGCACTGATCATTGGCGTGTCCGCCGGGAGTGTGAGGGGCGCAGCCCCTCACGTCTGGTTTCTCCCCCCGCCCCCGGCAACAAGTCACTACCGCTTCAGGCTCCAGCGCGCGCCCTGCGGGGTGTCCTCGATCACGATGCCGCGCGCGTCGAGCTCTGCGCGGATCTCGTCGGCGCGCTTGAAGTCGCGCGCGGCGCGCGCGGCGGTGCGTTCGAGGAGCAGCGCGTCGATCTCGGCAGCGTCCTCGCGTGGCGCATCGCTGCCGCCCTGCTCCAGCGACAGGCCGAGGACACCCGCCAGTTCGCCGAGCGTTGCCTGCATCGCGCGGATGTCGTCACCGTTGCGGCTCGCGTCGATCGCGCGGTTGATCTCCGTCGCGAGGCGGAACAGCACGGCCAGCGCGTGCGAGGTGTCGAGGTCGTCCTCGAGCGCGTCGATGAAGTCGGACTCACGCGCGCCCTCGGGCGGCTCGAAGCGCGCTCCGGTCGCGTCATCGGGGACGTCGCGCGTCGCGGCACGCGCGAGGCGCTCCACGCCGGCGCCGGCAGCCGCCATCGCCTCGTCGGTGAGGTTCGTTTGCGAGCGGTAGTGGGAGGAGAGCACGTACAACCGGATCGCGTCCGGCGACCAGCGGTCGAGGGCCTCCCCGACGCTGACGACGTTGCCGATCGACTTCGACATCTTCTCGCCGTCGCGCTGCACCATGCCGTTGTGCATCCACAGGCTGGCGAACACGGGCGACGTGCGCGCGGCCGCCTCCGCCTGCGCGATCTCGTTCTCATGGTGCGGGAAGATCAGATCGAGGCCCCCGCCGTGGATGTCAAAGCGCTCGCCGAGGTACCGCCTCGACATCGCGGAGCACTCGATGTGCCAGCCGGGGCGGCCCTTGCCCCACGGGGAATCCCACGCGGGCTCGCCGGGCTTCACCGACTTCCACAGCGCGAAGTCCAGGGGGAACTCCTTCTCGTCGCCGGGCTCGAAGCGCGTGCCGGTGCGGAGGTCCTCGATGTTGCGATGGCTGAGTTTGCCGTAGTCGCTCTTCGCGCGCACGCGGAAATACACGTCGCCGGAGGCCGTCACGTAGCCGAAGCCGTTCGCGACGATCTCCTCGGTCATGCCGACGATGTTCTCGATCTCGAGGCTCACGCGCGGGCGCACATCCGGCTTCAACAACCCGAGGCGCTCCTGCTCGTCCTCCCACTGCGCGATGTTCTGGTTCGCCAGCTCGAGGGGGTCGATGCCCATCGCCGCGCCACGGTCGATCAGCTTGTCGTCCACGTCCGTGTAGTTCGACACGAACGTGACCTCGAGGCCGCGCCAGCGCAGGTACCGCACGAGGACGTCGTAAACGATGAGCGACATCGCGTGGCCGACGTGCGCGGAGTCGTAGGGCGTGACGCCGCAGACGTAGATGCCGACCTTGCCGGGAGTGACCGGGACGAGCTCCTCGAGCGCGCCGGTCATGGTGTTCTGCAATCTCACTCGGCCGTCACCGAACCCTGCATCGGCGTGGGCATCGGCGTGGAGATCGGCGTGGAGATCGGCGTGGAGATCGGCGTGGCGGCACGCGCGGCAGCCAACTGCCGTTCGAGGTCGCCGATGCGCCGCTCGAGCGCGTCGATGCGATCCCACTCCGGGTCGGGGAGGCGCTCGACGGTGTCGTTGCTGCGGTTGGTGTACGCGATCACGTGGCCGGGCACTCCTACGACCGTCGCCCCGGGGGGCACGCTGGAGACCACCACCGACCCGGCGCCGATCTTCGCGCCCGCGCCAATGGTGACCGCTCCGATGATCTGTGCGCCCGCGCCTACGGTCACGTACTCCTCCAGCGTGGGGTGGCGCTTCTCGCGCCGCGTGGAGGTGCCGCCGAGGGTGACGCCCTGCAGCAGGTGGCAGTGGTCGTTGATGATCGTCGTCTCGCCGATCACGACGCCCATGCCATGGTCGATGAAGAAGTCGTGCCCGATCTGCGCGCGCGGGTGAATCTCGATGCCCGTGAGCATCCGTCCGAGGTGCGACAGCACGCGCGCGACCAGCGGGTAGCCAACAGCGTCGATGCGGTGCGCGATGCGGTAGATCAGCAGCGCGTGGACGCCGGGGTACGTCAGCAGCACCTCGGTGGCCGAGCGGGCCGCCGGGTCGCGGCGCATCGCCGCGCCGATGTCCTCGTGAATGCGGGAGAGCCAGGTCACGCGGCAGTCCTCTGGCGCGACGGTCCGGGGAGGCCCGTCAGACTGCTTATGGTACATCCTCTTCGAGGAGCGCCACCGCCATCGCGGCGATCGCCAGCCCCGCGCCGATGTCCCCGACGCGCTCGTTGGTCGTCGCCTTCACGTTCACCCGCCCCGGCGGCAGCCCGAGCACGACCGCGATCGACTCGCGCATCGCCTCGATGTGCCCGCCCAGCCGAGGGCGCTCCGCGATGACGGTGGCGTCCACGTTCTCGATGCTGAACCCGCGTGCCACCACGAGGCGCTGGACGCGCTTGAGCAACTCCCGGCTGTCGATGCCGCGCGTGGCCGCCTCGCCCGGCGGGAAATGCCGCCCGATGTCGCCCTCGCCCGCCGCACCGAGCAGCGCGTCGATGATCGCGTGGATCAGCGCATCGCCATCCGAGTGCCCTTCGAGGGACGGCGCACCGGGCACCTCAACCCCGCCGAGGCGCAGCGTGCCCTCCGCGGGCTCGCGGAAACGGTGCAGGTCGTAGCCGGTTCCGACGCGCATGTTGGTCTAGCCCTCTCGTTGCTCGATCAGCGCGCGCGCGACAGCGAGGTCGGCGGGCGTCGTCACCTTGATGTTCGTCGCGTCACCCGGCACCACCACGACCGGCAGGCCCAGATGCTCCACCATCGCTGCATCGTCCGTCACGTCCGTCGTCACCTCGACATGCGCGAGGCGCAGCAGGTTGCCGCGAAACGCCTGCGGCGTCTGGATAGCGCGCAGCGGCCCGCGGTCGATGGTGCCACGCACCGCCTCGACCCCACTCGTGTCGTCGAGGGGCACGACGCGCTTCACGGTGTCCGCGATCGGCACACCGGGGATCGCCGCGCCATGCGCGCGCGCCGCCGCGAGCACGCGCGCCGCGAGGTCGCTCGTGACGAGCGCACGCGCCCCGTCGTGCACGATGACCCACGCCGCATCCGGCACGGCGGCGATCCCTGCCGCCACGGAGTCCTGCCGCCGCGCACCGCCCTCGACACACCGCACCTCGACGCCGCACCCGTCGAGCAGCGCCGCGAGCGCCGCATGTCGCTCCACCGGCGCCACGCACACAAGCACCGTCACGCCGGGCGTCGAGGCGATCGCACGCAACGTGTGCGCGATCAGCGGCGAGCCATGCAGGTCGACCCAGATCTTGTCGACCCCGCCCATGCGCGAAGACGTCCCCGCCGCGAGCACGATCGCCGCGACGTCCTCGGTGCTGTCGTTGGGTTGAGGTGATTCGTTCATCGCGCCCTCATTGTAGGTGGCGCACTGGTGAGAGCAGAGCCCGCGCGGAGCGCGCTCCGACCCCCTCCCCCTTGACGGGGGAGGGCCGGGGTGGGGGTGGACGGCGGTTGCGCCAGCCCCTCGCGGCGAACAAGGATCGCTCGGCGAAACCCCCTCTCTCACCCTCCCCCATAAAGGGGGAGGGGACAGAAAGAATCAAGAAGAATTACGGGTAGTACCCGCGCAACTCGAGCGCCTCGACGACGCGCTCGATGCCGATGATGTTCGCCGCCTCGCGCATCGAGCAGCCCGGCCCCACCTTCGCCGCGCGCGTCGCGATGTCGCGGTACGCAGTCGTCAGCAGCCGCTGCAGTTCCTCGTTCACGCGTGCCTCGGTCCACTGGAGGTACTGGCGTGCCTGCACCCACTCGAAGTACGAGACGGTGACACCGCCGGCATTCGCGAGGATGTCCGGGATCACGACGATGCCGCGGTCCTCGAAGATCTGGTCGGCCTCTGCCGTCGTCGGCCCGTTCGCGCCCTCGATGATCAGCCTTGCGCGCACCTGGCCGGCGTTGTTCGCGGTCAGCACGGATTCGACCGCGGCAGGCACGAGGATATCGACATCCGCCGTGAGCACGTCCTCGGCTTCAACGATCTGCGCTGCGTCGCTCGCCTCGGCCCACTTACGCAGGTCGCCACCCTGGCCGACGTGCGAGTAGGCCGCGGTGACGTCGATCCCGTTCGGGTTGTAGAGGGCGGAGCGCACATCGGAGAGGTACAGCACCTTCGCGCCGGCCTCGTGGATCAGCCGCGCAGCAACGCTGCCGACATTCCCGAAGCCCTGCACGGACACGGTCTTCCCGGCCACGCCCCCCTGCGCCTGCAGGTGCTCCTGCAGCAAGAAATAGATGCCGCGCCCGGTCGCCTCGTTCCGTCCCGCCGAGCCGCCAAGCGAAACCGGCTTGCCGGTCACCACGCCGGGGATCGTGTATCCGCGCGACATGGAGTACGTGTCCATCATCCACGCCATCGTCTGCGCGTTCGTGCCCATGTCCGGCGCAGGGATGTCCTTGTCCGGCCCGATGATGGGCTCCAGCTCCGTCGTGAAGCGCCGCGTGAGGTTCTGAAGCTCCTGCTGGCTGAGCTTCGTCGGATCGACGATCACACCGCCCTTCGCGCCACCGAACGGGATGTTCACCACCGCGCACTTCCACGTCATCAGCATCGCCAGCGCGCGCACGTCGTCGAGGGTGACGTGCGGGGAGTAGCGGATGCCGCCCTTCGTGGGACCGCGAGCGGTGTCGTGCAGGACGCGATAGCCCTCGAAGATCTTGATCGACCCATCGTCCATCTGCACCGGGAACTGCGTCTGGAACACGGTCTTCCACGACGTCAGGTACGCGCGGTATCGGTCGCTCAGGTTGATCGTGTCAGCCGCCGCATGGAACTGCGCCAGCGTGCTCGCGAGGATCCCCTCGCCTGCTGCAGGGTGGGCGAGGGTCGGAGTGGTCGTGGTCATCGGCGGGCGCCTTTCCGTAGAGGGCCTATTGCCCTGCATCGATGGTACCGCCGACTCACGCCCGATCTGTTACGTGGACGTGTAGGACTCGCGCCTTCGCGCTATGACGCGTCGAGGCCCTCGGTGCGAAGCATCGCCAGCACGGCGCGATCCGTCTCGAACGCGATCTCGTCGTCCGGCGGCAGCGCGTCCAGCGGGAAGAAGCGTGCCCCGACGGCATCGTCGCCCGCAGCCAGCGTGCCGCCGACACACCGCGCGAGGAACCACACCCCCACACTATGCCGCTCCGGGAAGAAGTTGGAGCGTACCTCGAGGACGCGGTCCAGCTCGACGTCGACGCCGGTCTCCTCGCGTATCTCGCGGATCAGTGCGTCGCGGAGGTCCTCGTCGTATTCGACGAAGCCGCCCGGCAGATCCCACAGCCCCGGTCGAAAACTCCCGCCCCGTCGAGTGAGGAGCACCGCGCCGTCCTCGACCACGATCGCCGCGACGCCGACGTTGGGGTTCTGGAAGAACACGAACCGGCAGGCCGGACAGACGAGACGCTCACGCTCCCCGCGCACCTCGAGGCCCAGCGCCGCGCCGCACTTCGGACAGTGCGTGTATCGGTCGTTGCCGCTGGGATGGGGCGTCGGGGGCATACGCCGGATGGTACGCGGCTGGCGTAGCCGTGGCTCGGCAGAACAGAACCCTCACCCCAGCCCTCTCCCGTAAACGGGCGAGGGGGCAAGAACCCGGAACCTCGCTGTGAAACGGGTGAGCAGAGTGACCGGACTTCCGCCGAAGTGCGAAGCGCCCTCGGTCTCGGGGGAGCGCGAGGGCGAACGCCTTCGCCATCTATCCCCCGTCCCCTGCGCAGGGGGCTCGGGGCTCGGGCTGGTCGCCCCACGCTGCCCCCTCGACGGCACGCGCGAGGAGCAAGGCGCGCCCCACTTCGAGGACACCCCGCAAACGTGCCGAGGGCCCCGTTGCCGGGGCCCTCGTCGTCGGTGACGCAACGTCGGACGCCACGTTGCCGTCTGCGAATGAAGTGCCGGGGCTAGTCCGGCTCGGCGACGTACGAGGCGCCTGCCAGCTCCGCCTTCATGTCCGGAGTGGCCGAGAAGACCGACGAGGCCTCCCCGTACACCAGCTCCTGGCGCTCGAAGTCGAAGATGAACGGCAGGAGCATCGACTCCGGCATCGCGATCTCCGCGATCGGCGTCGGACGCTCCACCACGACGCGCGCGCGCGCCGGGATCAGCTTGCCGATGATCACGTTCTCCTTCAGGCCGTGCAGCCGGTCGGTCTTGCCCGACATGGCCGCCTCGGTCAGCACGCGCGTCGTCTCCTGGAAGGAGGCGGCGGCGAGGAAGGAGTCGGTCGACAGCGACGCCTTAGTGACGCCCAGCAGGACCGGGGACACCGTCGGCACCACCTTGCCCTCCGCCGTGAGCGCGGCGCGGATCGCCTCGTACTCGTAGCGTTCGAGGAGCTCGTCCGGCAGCAGCTCGGTGTCGCCCGGCTCTTCGACGCGCAGCTTGCGCATCATCTGCCGGACGATGACCTCGATGTGCCGGTCGTTGATGTTCACACCCTGCGAGCGGTAGACCTTCTGCACCTCGTCCGTCAGGTAGAGTTGCACGGCCTCCGGGCCCAGGATGGTGAGGACGTGCTGCGGGTTCAGCGAACCCTCGGTCATCTGCTCGCCGGCCTTGACGTATTCACCGCCCTCGACACGGAGACGGCTGCTCGCCGGCACCGGGTACTCGCGGCGGTCGACGAACTCGCCCGAGACGCGGAGCGAGGTCGGGCGGCGGCGGTTGCCGCTCCGCACGAACTCCACCTTGCCGTTGGCGGTCGACTTCAGCGGCACCATCGGCACGTCGGACTCGATGTCCTCGGCGGGGATGGCGAGCACCTGGTCCACAGAGACCTCAGCGCCATCCTCGACCTGGATCTCGTAGCCCTCCGGAAGCTCGAACTCCTCCGTCGTCGTCGTCGTCGCCGTGACGTTGAGGATGCGCTGGTCGCCGGTGCGCGAAAGCGCCACGACGCCGTCGATCTCCGAGATGATCGCAAGGCCCTTCGGCACACGCGCCTCGAAGATCTCCTCGACACGCGGCAGACCGGACGTGATGTCCAGGCTGCTCGCCACACCGCCGGTGTGGAACGTGCGCATCGTCAACTGCGTTCCCGGTTCGCCGATGGACTGCGCCGCGATGATGCCGATGGCGACGCCATCCTCCACCATGCGGCCCGTCGCCAGCGACGTGCCGTAGCACATCTGGCAGATGCCGCGCTGCGTCTGGCAGGTGAGGGCGGAGCGCACGAAGGCCTCCGTCACACCAGCCGCGACGACGCGCTGCGCGATCGGCTCCGTGATCTCGTCGTTCGCGTCCACGATCACCTCGCCGGTGGTCGGGTCCACGATCGCGGCCGCGGCCCAGCGGCCGTTGAGGCGCTCCGCCATGGTCGCGAGCAGCGTCTCGTCAGCGCGGTCTCGCACCCAGATGCCGGGAACCGGCATACCTTCCTCGACGCACGAGCCGAGTTGCACGACCACGTCCTGAGCGACGTCGATCATGCGGCGCGTCAGGTAACCGGAGTCCGCCGTCCGGAGCGCCGTGTCAGCCAGACCCTTGCGGGCACCGTGCGTGGAGATGAAGTACTCCAGAACGGACAGCCCTTCGCGGAAGGACGACCGAATCGGCAGCTCGATGATCCGACCCGTCGGGTCGGACATCAGACCGCGCATGGCGCCCATCTGGCGGATCTGCGCGATGTTTCCCTTCGCACCCGAGTTGGACATCATCGCGAGCGAGCCCGTCGGCCGAAGGCTGTTGTACAGCGCTTCCTGCATCTGGTTGGTCGTCTCGGTCCAGATGTTGATCGCAGCCAGGTACTTCTCGTCATCGGTGACGAGACCCATCTGGTACTGCTCTTCCATCTCGTCGATGCGCGCGTCGGCCTTCGCGATCAGCGCCGGCTTGGACGGCGGCACCACGATGTCGCTCACGGCGATCGTGGTGCCCGACTGCGTCGCGTAGCGGAACCCGATGTCCTTGATCGCGTCGACCAGGATCACCGTGCGCTCCGGGCTCACCTCGCGGTGGGTCGTGGAGACCAGCTCACGCAGACGCTTCTTGTCCATCGTGACGTTCTGGAAGCCAAGCTCCTCAGGCACGATCTCGTTGAACAGCACGCGGCCGACCGTGGTGTCGATGAACTCACCCGTGGGCAGGCGGTACTTGATCTGCTCGTGAATGGCGGCGTTGGCGGTGTGGTACGCCATCTGCACCGACATGAAGTCGCCGTACGACTTCCGCTTCACATCCGGCTGCTCGCCGTGACGGTCGAAGGTCATGTAGTAGCAACCCAGGACCATGTCCAGGGTCGGCGCCACCACCGGCTCGCCGTCGGACGGCGAGAGCAGGTTCTTCGTCGAGAGCATCACCTGGCGCGCCTCGGCCACTGCCTCGTAGGACAGCGGGACGTGGACGGCCATCTGGTCGCCGTCGAAGTCCGCGTTGTACGCGAAGCAGACGAGCGGGTGCAGGCGGATGGCGGAGCCTTCCACCAGCACGGGCTCGAACGCCTGGATGCCCAGGCGGTGCAGCGTGGGGGCGCGGTTCAGGAGCACCGGGCGGTCCTTGATGACCTGCTCCAGCACGTCCCACACCTCGGGCTGCGCACGCTCAACGATGCGCTTGGCGCTCTTGATGTTGTGCGCAAGGCCCTGGCGGACCAGCGTGTGCATGACGAACGGTTTGAAGAGCTCGAGCGCCATCTTCTTCGGCAGACCGCATTGGTGGAGTCGCAGCTGCGGGCCCACGATGATCACGGAACGGCCGGAGTAGTCGACGCGCTTACCCAGCAGGTTCTGGCGGAAGCGGCCCTGCTTGCCCTTCAGCAGGTCAGAGAGCGACTTCAGCTTGTGGTTGCCCGAACCGGCGACCGCGCGGCCTCGGCGGCCGTTGTCGATCAGCGAGTCCACGGCCTCCTGCAGCATTCGCTTCTCGTTGCGGATGATGATCTCGGGGGCACCGAGGTTCAGCAGCCGCTTGAGGCGGTTGTTGCGGTTGATCACGCGGCGGTACAGGTCGTTGAGGTCGGAGGTCGCGAAGCGGCCACCCTCCAACTGCACCATCGGGCGCAGGTCCGGCGGGAGCACCGGGAGCTCCGTGATGATCATCCACTCCGGGCGGTTGCCCGACTTGCGGAGTGCCTCCACGACGCGCAGACGCTTCGTCGCCTTCTTGCGACGCTGACCGCTGGTCGTGGCGACCTCCGCCTGGAGGCGCACCGACAGCTCCTCGAGGTTCATGCGCTCGAGGATCGAGAGCACCGACTCAGCACCCATGCCGGCCTTGAAGACCAGCCCGAAGCGCTCCTCGTACTCGCGGTACTCGGCGTCCGTCAGGACGTTCAGGGCGTCAGCCTCGATCGGGTCCTTTAGGCGGTCGAGCCACTTCTTCTGCGCAGCGTATTCGTCGTTCACGCCGGCGCGGATCGCGGCCTGCTGCTTGCGCAGCGGCTCGAGCTCCTTGAACGTCCCGTCGCGCTTCTGCTGCGACGCCGCCTCCGCCATCAGCTGCACGTCGGCCTTCTTGCCGGCGATCGAGTCCTCAACGGACTGGAGCGTGGCGCGGGTGGCCTCCTGCAGGGACTTTAGCGTGTCGCTGCCGATCACGTCGCCGCGCGCGGCCACGGTCTCGTCACGGAACACGAGCTTGCCGCGGAGCTTCTCCTCCATGCGGCCCTGGAGGTCCTTCTCCAGTTCGCGCGCCTCGGTCATGACCGCGTCGATCTCGGCGGCCAGTTCCTTGTCGGCTTCGTCGAGCTGAGCCACCTTGCGGGACTCAATCTCGTTCAGCTCGTGCGCCAGCATCTGCTCGCGCAGCGTGATGCGGTGACCCACGTCGCCCTCGCGGCGCGAGACCTCGGTGTCGATCTCCTCCATGAGCAGCTCGACGGCGTGCTGGCGCGCGTCCGGGTTCACCTCGGTGACCACGTACTGCGCGAAGTAAATCACGCGCTCAAGGGTACGAGGC
This sequence comes from Dehalococcoides mccartyi, assembly GCA_945888895.1. Classification (GTDB taxonomy): domain Bacteria; phylum Chloroflexota; class Dehalococcoidia; order UBA2979; family UBA2979; genus SHYQ01. The sequence continues at coordinate 11,695 of CAMDAY010000003.1, forward strand.
GCGATGTCCAGCAGCAGGCCGAGGCGGCTCGGCACGCCCTTGGCGAACCAGATGTGCGTGACGGGCGCGGCAAGGCTGATGTGCCCCATGCGCTCGCGGCGGACCTTGGAGCGCGCCACCTCGACACCGCACTTGTCGCACACGATGCCCTTGTAACGGACACGCTTGTACTTGCCGCAGTGGCACTCGAAGTCCTTCTGCGGGCCGAAGATCTTCTCGCAGAACAAGCCATCCTTCTCAGGCTTGAGCGTGCGGTAGTTGATCGTCTCCGGCTTGGTGACCTCGCCGTAGGACCACGAGCGAATCTGCGCGGCCGAGGCCAGCGACAGTCGAATGGCGTTGAAGTCGTTTACTTCCAGCATTAGTCGTCATCTCCCATCTCACGTCCGGAGAGGTTGATACCGAGGCGCGGCACGTTGTCGCCGTAGTCGTCCCCGAAGCCAACTTCTTGCTGATCGTCGTTCAGGATCTCCACGCTCAGGCCGAGCGACTGGAGTTCCTTGACGAGGACCTTGAAGGACTCCGGCACGCCGGGCTCCATCGTGTTCTCACCCTTGACGATCGCCTCGTACGTCTTCACGCGTCCGACCACGTCGTCTGACTTGACGGTGAGCATCTCCTGCAGGATGTGGGCGGCGCCGTACGCCTCCAGTGCCCACACCTCCATCTCACCGAACCGCTGACCACCGAACTGCGCCTTGCCACCCAGCGGCTGCTGCGTGATGAGCGAGTACGGGCCCGTGGAACGGGCGTGGATCTTGTCGTCCACAAGGTGGATGAGCTTCAGGATGTACATGTAGCCAACGGTCACCGGCTGGTCGAACGGCTCGCCGGTGCGGCCGTCGTACAGCGTCTGCTTCCCCCAGATCGGCGGTGCGACGTTGGTGCGGTCGGCCGTCTCCTGGATGCGCGCCTCGAAGACCTCGCTCGGCAGGTTCCGAGCGTCGGACTCACCGAGGCCGTCCATCCAGATGGCGAGTGCGGCCTTGCGGGCCGTGCCCGGCTCCCCCGTGCGCAGTACCTGCTGCGCGTCGAAGCCGAGGTCCGTGAGGTAGCGCTCCATCGCGGCGACGTCGACGCGCTGGCCGATCTCGTTGTCGCGAGCGTCGAGTGCAGCCTGAGTCTCCACGGCGCCCGCCTGGATCGCGATCCAGGCGCGGCCGAGGGCGTCCTCGATGTCGAAGTCGGTCGCGCCGTCGAACACCGGCGTCACCGCGCGCCACCCGAGGGTGGACGCGGCCCAGCCGAGGTGAACCTCGAGGACCTGGCCGACGTTCATACGGGACGGGACACCGATCGGGTTGAGGACGATCTCCATCGGGCGGCCGTCTGCCAGGTAGGGCATGTCCTCGATCGGCATGATGCGCGACACGACACCCTTGTTGCCGTGGCGACCTGCCATCTTGTCGCCCTCGGTGATCTTGCGCTTCTGCGCGATCGACACGCGGACCATCATGTTCACGTCCGCGGGGAGCTCGTCGTCGTTCTCACGACGGAACACCTTCACGTCGATCACCTTGCCGCGCTCGCCGTGCGGGACGCGGAGCGAGGTGTCTTTCACCTCGCGCGCCTTCTCGCCGAAGATCGCGCGGAGCAGCTTCTCCTCCGGCGTCAGCTCGGTCTCGCCCTTCGGCGTGATCTTGCCGACCAGGATGTCGCCCTCGCGCACCTCCGCGCCGATGCGGATGATGCCCTCGTCGTCGAGGTCACGGAGGGCCTCGTCACCGACGTTCGGGATGTCGCGCGTGATCTCCTCGGGGCCCAGCTTCGTGTCGCGGGCCTCCACCTCGTACTTCTCGATGTGGATCGAGGTGAACTTGTCGTCCTTCGCGACCGACTCGCTCAGGATGATCGCGTCCTCGAAGTTCAGACCCTCCCAGGACATGAAGCCCACCAGGACGGACTGACCCAGCGCCAGCTCGCCGTCCTGCGTGCAGGACGAGTCGACCAGCGGCTGGCCCTTCTTGAAGTGCTCACCGCGTTCCACGATCGGGCGCTGGTTGATGCACGTGCCCTGGTTGGAGCGCACGAACTTCAGCAACGGGTGTCGCTGCTCGCGACCCGAGGCGTACCGCACGACGATGAAGTCGGCGGTGGCCGAGATGACCTCGCCGTCTTCCTCCGCGTTGATCACCTGGCCCGAGTCCTGCGCCGCCGCACCCTCGATGCCTGTGCCGACCAGCGGCGCCTCCGGGCGGAGCAGCGGAACGGCCTGACGCTGCATGTTCGCACCCATCAGGGCGCGGTTCGCGTCGTCATGCTCCAAGAACGGGATCATCGCGGCGGCCACCGAGACGATCTGTCGCGGCGACACGTCGATGTAGTCGATGTCGATCGGGTTCGACAGCAGCAGCTTGTCGCCCCAGCGTACCTCGATGCGCGCGGCCGTCAGGTTGCCGAAGTCGTCCGTCGCCGTGCTCGCCTGCGCGATGCGGAAGTTCTCCTCCTCGTGTGCGTCGAGGTACTGGACCTCGGGCGACGGGAAGGGGACGAGCGGGATCATGTCGGTCGCGGCGTTCGCCAGCGCCTTCGCGCCGGCCTCGTCGATCATCGTGCGCTCGGCCAGGATCGTCTTGCCGGACGCGTCGAGGACGTCCTGCGACACGTAGCGGTTGAGCAGCGCCGCAGCGCCGCCCTTCGGCAGTTCGTGGACGATCGGGCGGTACGGCGTCTCGATGAAGCCGAAGTCGTTCACGACGCCGTACGTCGCGAGCGAGCCGATCAGACCAATGTTCGGCCCCTCGGGGGTCTCGATCGGGCAGATGCGGCCGTAATGGCTGTGGTGGACGTCGCGGACATCGAAGCCCGCTCGGTCACGCGACAGACCACCGGGTCCAAGGGCGGACAGCTTGCGCTTGTGCGCGATCTCGGCGAGCGGGTTGATCTGGTCCATGAACTGGGAGAGCTGGCTGCCGCCGAAGAACTCCTTCATGGCCGCCACCACCGGGCGGATGTTGACCAGCGCCGACGGCGTGGCCTCCTCCGGGTCGGTGATCGTCATGCGCTCGCGCACCACGCGCTCCATGCGCAGGAGGCCGATGCGGAACTGGTTCTGCATCAACTCGCCCACCGAGCGCACCCGGCGGTTGCCCAGGTGGTCGATGTCGTCCGGGGTGCCCCGGCCGTTGTTGATCATGATGATCCGCTTCACGATCGCCACGAGGTCCTCGCGGCGCAGGGTGCGGATCTCCGGCGCGTCGACCATGCCGAGGCGCTTGTTCAGCTTGTAGCGGCCGACACGGCCCAGGTCGTAGCGGCGGTCTGTGAAGAACAACGTCTCCAGCAGTTCGCGGGCGTTGTCCGCCGTGGGCGGGTCGCCGGGGCGGAGGCGGCGGTAGAACTCCTCGAGGGCTTCGGAGCGGTTCTTCGTCGGGTCCTTCGCGAGCGTGGACTCGACGTAGTTGTGGTCCTCGTCTGTGTCGACCTCGGCCAGCATCGCGCGCACGCGGTCGTCCGAGCCGATCTCCGACTCGTCGAGGTTGTCATCCAGGTCAATGGCGCGCAGGAGGACGGACACCGGGATGCGGCGCTTGCGGTCGACCTTGACCGACACCACGTCCTTGGCGTTGGTCTCGAACTCCAGCCAGGCGCCGCGGTTCGGGATCAGCTTCGCAGCGGTGAGGCGACGGCCGGTGGCCGGGTCGTTCTCAGCCGTGAAGTACGCGCCCGGCGAGCGGACGAGCTGCGACACCACGACGCGCTCGGCGCCGTTGATCAGGAACGTGCCGTGCTTGGTCATCATGGGCACGTCGCCCATAAAGAGCGTCTGCTCCTTGACCTCACCGGTCTCCTTCACGAGGAGCTCGACGGACACGCGCAGCGGGGCGGCATAGGTACGCTCGCGATCGCGGCACTCCGTCTCCGTGTACTTGGGCTCCTCGAAGTGGTAGTCGCCGAAGCGCAGCTCCATGCGGCCACCCGTGAAGTCCTGGATCGGCGACACCTCGTCGAGGAGCTCGCGCAGCCCCTCGCGCAGGAAGCGGTCGTACGACCGTCGGGGCATATCGATGAGGTTCGGCATCTCCATGACGTGCCGGTTCGTCCCGAAGCCCTTTTTCATGCTCGGTACGCGGCGGTTGGAGATCACAATTCGACGGTCAGTGGTCACAGACGCTCCCATCATCAGTCCCGGTCGCGGGGTTCCGCGGGCCGGCGGGGCTCGCTGCAGTACAGCTCCTGGGTCAGGCCCAGGGCAGGGTGCGCATCGAGGTTGGACTTGGGGACTGTCTGAGAGTGTCTCCACGACCTGCGGCAACCTGCCCGCGGTCTTCTGAGCACACTCCCCAGGACATATCTCCGGGGACATAGCAACACCCCGTTTGGCCGCTAGGCCGTCGGAGTCCCACAAGAGTTAGCCGTTATTTCGATTGCGCCCCACGCATCAATCAGTGTACCGCGCCCGAGCAGAATCTCAACAATACGTCCCTGCCGAAATTCGGTCAACGCCCGCCGATTCGGCGAGGTTACCGGGAGGGGGTACCTGTCGCCGTCCCGGTGGGGCTCCCCCCCGGGGTGCCCGAGGCTCCCGGCGTGCCGGTGACGGTCGCACCGGCGGGCGGCTGTTCCGTGGCCTTCTTCGCTCGGATCACCTCGGCGGCGGCGGGGTCGTACCGCCGGTTCGAGGCGGCCTCCCAGAGCGGCCACGCCTCCTTCGTCCGGTCGCCGATGTCCCGCAGGCCGAGGCTGGCGAGCAGGTCGTACGGAGGTGCGGTCGCGAAGGAGAGGTCGCGCTCGGCGAACCAGATGACCAGCGGCGACCCCATCACGTCAGCGTCCTCGAACAGCCGCTGAAGGAAGCGCCGCTGCTCCGCCGGCGTCGAGGAGTTCAGGTTGTCGCGCCCTGGCCCGGAGGCGTAGCCGACGGAGATGAAGGCGATCGGCAGCTTCGTCTGGTCCTTGATGGCGGTGTAATAGTTCGGCGGCACCTTGCGGGCGACGTTAAACGCGAACGACGCGAACGTGGTGATGCCGAGGAGGTCCATCTTCCCCTCGAAGTCCTTCAGGAGCTGCCAGCGCGGGGGGTGCGGGGGCAGGTCTGGGATCACCCCCAGGAGCTCCTCGTACTGGAACGAGGGGAACACGCGCGTCTCCGGCGATGCCGCCTTCACGGCGTCGTACGCCTCTTTGTAGGCGGACACGAACGTCAGGTACGTCCCCGGGCTGCGCTCGAACGTGGCGTTCACCTCATTCCCCAGCACGAGGTACGCCGGCCGCAGGTTCTTAGCGACGAAGACGGCCTCCTGCACGAAGGCCTTGCGGAGATCCGCGTTGGAGAGGTCCTTGCCCGCGTAGGCCGGCGGCAGCTTCTGGAGCTTGTCACGCGCGATCGGGTCGAACAGGTCAAGGACGATCGCGACCTGCAGGTCGCGGCTCTTGGTCGCGTCCCGGATCGTGGTCAGCTCCTGCCGGGTCGCCTCGGACGGCGTGGCGCCCGGCACAAAGTCCGCCCAGACGGGCGCGCGCTGCACCAGGATCACCTCGCCGTAGTTCGCCGCGAGGTCGTAGGTCTGCCGCGTGCCCAGCTCCGTCAGCGCCCACGGCGTGTCCGAAAAGCCGAGACGGTAGGAGCGCGGGTCACCCGCCTCCGGCCTCGCGCGCTTCGGGAAGGATGAGCCCTCCTTCACCTCCGTACGGCAGCCGCCCGCCAGCAGCGCCACGAGTGTGAGCGCCAGCGCGAGGAGGGTGAACCGGCGTCGGAGGGGCATCCCCTTGATCGTGCGCGATTGGTGGGGGGCGGTCAACGCGCGGCCCCAGAAGCCTCGCCGGAACCCCCCACCCCACCCCCCCCACAAGGGGGGAGGGGGTCAGAGCTCTCCGACCGACCGAGGGTTTCCCCCGTGAGCCACCTCGAGGCCCGTTCCGACGATTCTCGTACCCCGGCAACACGGGGACAGCGACGGGAGTCCCGAGATGGCGTTCATGACTACCGACGACCTGCTCACAGAGCTCGGCGGTGCGACCTCGAGGTCCGACGCACGCGCGATGATCAGCCGTGCGGCGCGCATCGCCGGCGTGGCGACCGGTCGCCCGCTCCAGATGCGCGAGCTCCTCATGGTCTGCGAAGCCCTTGCGGCGGAGGGTGGAGCGATCCAGCAGATGGCCGAGTCCGTCGCCACACGCGCCCTCCGCGACTAGCGCCGCGCGCCGACCCTCACCCTGCCCTCTCCCCTCGAAGGGGGCGAGGGTTTTGAGGTTCTGGGCTCTGACCCCCTCCCCCCTTGTGGGGGAGGGCTGGGGTGGGGGGGGGCGGCGAGGCTTCTCGCGTCTACCGCGCCTCGTCCGAGAACACGGTGTCCCGCGCCACATCACCCCACGAGAACAGCGCGGCGGCGAAGCGGATGCCGCCCGCGCGTTGGTTCAGCACGTCCAACGGGAGCTCGGCGAGGTACGCGCGCACACGATCCTCGACCCCCGCGTCCTCGTAGAACTCGACCGGGCGGAAGACGCCGAACGTCGTCGAGGCGATCGGCTGGCCACCCGGCTCGGCGCAGGCGATCGCCAACGCCATCTGGTCGATGCCGTACGGTCGCCGCGTCTCTGCGATGCGCGCCCGGCACCACACGATGATCTGCTCCGCGAGCCGTTCGAGGTCGGCGATCGCCAGCGGGGCCGCGCCCAGCAGCCACTCCTCCTTGGAGAGCCCCGTGCCGCGACGGATCGAATCCTCGACGCGCGCGCGCAGGGGATCGGGACGGAAGCGGCGGAGCAGCGCGCTCAACATCGGTTCCCCCTTCCTGCGCTCCACGCGCCAATACTCCGTGCCGCACCGATCTGGCGATCAGCGCGGTAGGCACGAGACGGTTGCCCCGGTAGCGGGGAAACCCTTAGGCCAATCATCGGCGGCATCCGGTGACTCACCAGCGGCCGGGGCGTTGCGTTTCGGTAATGACGCTGACGAGTCCCTGTCGCCTGTAGACTGGGCGTGTGGACAGCACATACGAGGTCGACGTCGACGGGCTGATCCGCACGGTGCAGCGATCCGACCATGTGATCGTCCGCTTCTCCACGCTCGCCCAACGCCTCTTCATCGACTTCCGCACGAGCAGCAGCGAGGGGCCGGGCATCTTCGTGCTTCCCGTTGCGAACACGATCCAGGAGCGTCTCGCCACGATCGCGGCGGCGCGGCCCAACTTCCCGCGACCGGAGAAGTTGTACGTCATGGCATGGCCGCTGCGCGTCGCGGGCCTCGAGCGGCTCGGCTTCGTCGAGGCCGCGCGCCGGCGCTTCGCCGCGATGGACGCGTTCGAGGCGGTGCGCAACCTGGACCGCGCGATCGGCGACCTCGAACGTGCCGAGGATCTCGAGCTGCGCAGCGCGATCACGGGCGAGGGGTACCGCACGATCTGGCCCGGCATCGCCGGCGGCTCGGACGTCCCGCCCGACCCGCCGGGCACCCCGTAGCGCGGATGCGACCCGACCAGTTCGAACGCATCGTCCGCCGCGCCGTCCGCAGCCTGCCGCCGGAGTTCGCGCTGCACGTGAAGGACGTGGCGATCGTCGTGGAACGCGAACCCTCCGACCACGACCGGCAGGAAGCGCACCTCGAACCGGACGATGATCTGTTCGGCCTCTACGTGGGCACACCGCTCACGGAGCGTGCCGACTACCACATGGTGCTGCCGGACCGGATCCTGATCTTCCAGGGCCCGCACGAACGCCACTTCCGCGCCACAGAGCTGCAGGCGGAGATCCGCCGTACCGTTGCGCACGAGATCGCACACTTCTTCGGCATCGATGACGAGCGCCTCGATGCGCTAGGGCTGGGATAGGCGGAGGGGACAGGGCCCTCCCCCAACCCTCTCCCCAAACGGGGGAGAGGGTTCTGAATCTGAATCCGGCTCCGACCCCCTCCCCTCTTGCGGGTGAGGGTTGGGGTGGGGGGTCTGCACCGCGCCACCTCGAACAGTCCGGACACAGGAGCGCCACCCGGGCGGGTGGCGCTCCAACGGATAGCGAACCCGACACCCGACGTTCCGAGGAACGCCGGGGCGGCGGGCCGGGTCGCTACTTCGCCTTCGCGAGCTTCGGGGCCGGAGCCAGTCCGTTGACGATGGCCTTCAGGCCAGCGGCAGCGGAGAACTTCGGGGCCTTGGAGGCCTTGACCTTGATCTCGGCGCCGGTCTGCGGGTTGCGGCCGATGCGCGCCTTGCGGGCAGCGCGGCTGAACTTGCCGAGGCCCGGGTACGCGACGTCTTCGCCGTTCTTGACCTTCGCCTGGATCACGTCGCGGAAGCCGTCGAGCACGCGCTCAGCGTCCGCGTTCGTCGTGCCGGCCTGCGTCGCGACCAGAGCAACCAGTTCTGCCTTCGTCATCTCGAACCTCCTGGGTGAGGACCCCTGCCACATGTAGAGAAGCGTCTATGCACGTCATCATTTGCTTTGGCGCGCCTGATGTCAACCCTCTGCGACCCCGAATGCCAGATATTTACTGGCGATCCTCGGCGTAACGTGTCTCATACCGCTGATTTCCGGGCGATCGGCGCGTGAAGGTGGGCGAAACCCATGCTCCATCAGGTGATCCGGACGTCGAGATCACGCGGCGCCCTAGCGGGTCGCGCGGTACCTGTGGATGAGTCGTGTCGCGGCGGCCGTCGTGTACTGCGCAGGGTGCGCGATTGCGGCGGCGCGATCGGCGGGCGTGGGAGCGAGCGCCTCGGCGTCGAGGACGCCCGCAGGCAGTCCTTCGACGATCCCGGCAACCGCGATGCACGGCGTGCCGGCGGTAGCCGCAAGGGCCGCGACGTGCGCCACGGACTTGCCGTAGCCCGTCTGACCGTCCATTGCGCCCTCGCCGGTGACCACCAGGTCTGCCGACTCGACTGCGGCGCGCAGGCCGATCGCGTCCGCGACGAGCGCCGCGCCGGACTCGATGCGACCTTGGCGACACGCCGCGAGGAGGCCCGTCGGGATGCCGCCGCCCGCGCCCGCGCCGGGCTGGCTCGCCACGTCGACATCGAGATCCACGCGGAGCCGCTCGGCCCAGCGGGCGAGGGCGGCGTTGAGGGCGGCCGCCTGCCAGTCCGTGACTCCCTTTTGCGCGCCGTAGACGGCGGTCGCGCCGGCCGCGCCGGCCGCGCCGAGCAGCGGGTTCAGCACGTCCACGGCGATCCGCAGGTCGAGGTCGCGCACGGCATCCTCGAGGTCTGCCTCGACGCGCGCGAGGCTCACGAGGGCGAGGCCGCCACGCGGGACCGGCGCACCAGCGGGGTCGAACAGCCGCAGGCCGAGCACGCTCGCCGCGCCCGCACCGCCGTCGTTTGTGCCGGTGCCCCCGACGCCGACGATCACCTGACGTGCGCCGCTGGCGATCGCGTGGCGGATCTGCTCGCCGACGCCGGCGCTCGAAGCGCGCGCCGGGTCGCGCTGGTCGACGGGCGTCAGCAGCAGCCCGGCGGCGCTCGCTGCCTCGATCACCGCGAGCGTCGGCTCACCGGGGCGTTCGAGGAGCGCGTAGGTCGCCTCGACCGGATCGCCGAGCGGGCCGGTGACCACGTGCCGCACGAGGCGCGCGCCCGTGGCCTGCGCGACGATCGCGACCGTTCCCGGCCCGCCGTCCGCCATCGGCAGTTCGATGACCTCGGCATCCGGCAGCACTGCGCGTACGCCCGCGGCGATCGCGGAGGCAGCTTCGACCGGGTCGAGCGTGCCCTTGAACTCCTGCGGACAGACGAGGACGCGGCGGATGGGTCGCGACACCTCGGTCAATCGAGGCCCCAGCGCCAGCCGAAGGCGACCTGGAGCACGGCGCGGATCAACGTGGTCAGGATGAAGAGCAGCAGCACCAGCTCGATCCGGCGGAACAAGCGCTTCACCGCCTGGATTCGCCCCGACTGCTGAAGGCGGGCGTTCCCTTGCCGCATCAAGTCGGCCCCGCCGGGGAACATGCGGACGAACGCGGTCCACGCTGCCAGCGATAGTCCGAGGCTCACCACCCAGAGGATCAGAGTTCTCACGCGATGCGCCTCCCGTCCTGCATCCTACCGATGGTTGACTAGCACAAGCGTTCTCTTATACACTCAAACCAACACTAGAACGCTTGTTCTCATAAAGGCTCCCATGACGACCGACACTGCGACCGCCATCTCTGACCCCGCGGCCGGGGTCGCCGTGCCTCGACGCCGCCGTCAATGGACCTACGCCGGCCCACGCTGCCCGCAGTGCGCCGGCCCGCTCGTCTTCGGCGAGGGCTGCAGCGTCTGCCCCGTATGTGGTCATTCCTCCTGCACGATCTAGCGGCGGTGTCTCATTCGGGCGCCTGACGGGCGAATCCACAGGCTGACCGGCCCGCGTTTACTTATGCGCGTTCGACCCCCCTTGGATCGCTTCGTATACTTCGCCCCTATCGCCAAGAGCGCGGGGGGCGAGCATGGTGGCTGGAACCGGTACTGATCTGCGCGCATTTACACAGCGCGTCCGACGGCATGTGGTCGAGATGGTCTACGGGGCGCAGTCGGGCCACATCGGTGGCTCCATGTCGTCGACCGAGATTCTCGCGGTGCTCTATGGCCGCATCATGCGGCACGACCCGAAGCGCCCCGGCTGGGTGGAGCGTGACCGCTTCATCATGAGCAAGGGCCACTGCACCCCCGTGCAGTACGCCACCCTTGCCGAGAGCGGCTACTTCCCGGTGGACGAGCTCTCCACCTTCCGCAAGAAGGGCACGCGCCTCCAGGGCCACTCCGTCCTCGGCAAGCCCGAGGGGGTCGAGAACTCCGCGGGTGCGCTGGGCATGGGCCTGTCGTTCGGCCTCGGCATCCGGCTCGGCATGCGCCTCAGCAACATCGACGCGCACGTGTACGTGCTGATGGGCGACGGCGAGCAGGACGAGGGACAGGTGTGGGAGGCCGCGATGGCCGCCTCCCACCACCGCGTCGACCGCCTGGTTGCGATCATCGACCGCAACGGCATCCAGAACGACGACTTCACCGCGGCGACCATGCGCACCGAGCCGCTGGACGAGAAGTACCGCGCCTTCGGCTGGGAAGTCCGCGCCGGCATCGACGGGCACAACCTCGAGGCCGTCGAAGAAGCCCTCGCGTGGGCGCGCGACGTGCGCGGCAAGCCGGCGCTGGTGATCTTCGACACCGTGAAGGGGAAGGGTGTCTCCTTCATGGAAAACAACCCGAACTTCCACGGTGCCGCCCCCAGCGCGGAGCAGTTCGCGCGCGCCATGGAGGAATTGGCCTGATGACGACCACCAACCTGCCCGCCGCCGCCACGCGCGAGGCGCTCGGCCCCACGCTCGTGCGCCTGCAGCAGAACGGCGCCAACATCGTGGTCGTCGATGCCGACCTCGGGAAGTCGACGTCCGCGCGCACCTTCCGCGACGCGTTCCCGGAGCGCTTCTTCACCTTCGGCGTCGCCGAGCAGAACATGATCTCCGCCGCCGGTGGCCTCGCGACGCTCGGTCACACCGTCATCGCATCGACGTTCGCGGTGTTCGCGGAGCACGCGTTCGATCAGCTCCGCATGTCGGTCGCACAGCCCAAGCTCAATGTGAAGGTCGTCGCCAGCCACGGCGGTGTCTCCACCGGCGAGGACGGCGCGTCCGCACAGTCCGTGGAGGACTACGCGCTGTTCTCCTCGCTCGTGAACTTCACCGTGTGCGTGCCGGCCGATGTCGTCGAAGCAGAGGCGATGGTCGCCGCAGCGGTCGCGACCCCCGGCCCGTGGTACATCCGCACCGGGCGCCCGAAGATCCCCGTCATCTACACAGACGGCCCGCGCTTCCAGGTCGGCAAGGCCGACATGCTGCGCGAGGGCACGGACGTGACGATCGTCGCGTGCGGCCTCCTTGTCGAGCGCTCGCTCCGCGCGGCCGAGGCGCTCGAGGCCAGCGGCATCTCCGCACGTGTGCTGAACATGGGCACGATCCGGCCCCTCGACGTCGCGGCCCTCGAGGCTGCGGCGAAGGACACCGGCGCGATCGTCGTCGCGGAGGAGCACCTGACGCACTCCGGCCTCGGCGCGATGTGCGCGCAGGCGATCGCCGCGACCACGCAGCCCGTCCCGATGGAGTTTGTCGGTGTGCAGTCCCGCTACGGCGAGTCCGCGACGTGGGACGAGGTTCTGGAGATCATGGGCCTCACCGCGGACGGCGTCGAAGCCGCCGCGCGCAAGGTCGTCGCCCGCAAGCGCTAGGCGCGTTCACCTCGAACGTTGGTACACGACAACGCCCCGGCCTTTGGCCGGGGCGTTGTCGTGTACGCCGGAGGGCTTCCGGCTACCTCAGTCCGAGGACATCCAGTAGCTCGCTGAGGCTTGCGATCTCGACGTCGGGGTGGTGCTCGTCATCGGCGGGCGTGCCGCCTCGGTTGATCCACGCCGACTGCCAGCCAGCCGCGCGCGCACCGGCGATGTCCTGCGATCGCATGTCGCCCACGTGCAGCGCACTCGCCGCGGCGAAGATGTCGAGGGGTGCCGACAGCGCGTGCGCGAAGATCGCAGGGTCGGGCTTCACGAGGCCGACCTCCTCGGACACGACCACGCGGTGGAACCACTTCTCAAGGTCATGCGTGTCGATCTTCATGCGCTGGTGCGTGGTATTGCCGTTCGTCAGCAACACCAGCGGATAGCGGCGCTGCACGGTCTCGAGGACATCGAGTGAGTCTTCGAACAGGCGCATCATCGCGGGCCACGTCGCCTCGTACTCCTCGTAGGCGGCGTCGGCTGCGGTGTGATCCGTGATGGCGTGACGGTCGAGGAGGATGCGCCAGCCGTCGCGCACGTAGTCCGGGCTCCACTCGCCGCGCACGCGTTCCCAGAGCTCAAGGAGGGTCGGCTGGAAGACGTGGTCGTGCACGTGCGCGGAGTCGCCCAGCGCGTGCAACGCCGGATAGCGCTCCGCCAGCCGCGCGAACGGCGCCGCGAACCCATCGCGCCAGGCGGTCCGTGAGTCGATCAGCGTGCCGTCGAGGTCGAACGACACCACCTCGATGCGCGCGACGTCGAGGCCACGTGGCACGAGCGCCGCGTGCGGCGCGTCGGGTGTGCTATCGGGCGTCGTCGTCATCCTCGGGCTCATCGTCTTCGAGATCGTCGTCGTCGAAGTCCGCGGCCTCGTCCTCCGAGTAGGTGCCGAACTCCGTGCCGCGCCACACCGTCACCACGAAGTCCTCGCGGTACTCGTCCGCCGTCGAGACGAGACGCGAGTCGATGTCCGCGATCAGGTCTTCGACCTCGCCCTCCGGGACGGACGTGTGCACGACGAGCGTGCCGTACACCTTCGCGCCGGTGAAGTGCAGGTCGACGCGCCCGATCGCGCTGGTGTCGCTCTCGATGCGCCACTGCTCGGACTGCGGGGTGCGCGCGAGGCGCTCGAAGTGGTAGGCAGGCATGGTTCGGCTCGCTTTGCTCGCGGAGGCGGGTGGGTGCAGTCGAGTCGTGCTCTAGCGGGTCTGCCCCGTGCCGAGAACGATCCACTTGTACGAGGTCAGTTCCTTCAGGCCCATCGGCCCCCGCGCGTGCATCTTCTGCGTGGAGATGCCGACCTCCACGCCGAGGCCGAACTGCGCTCCGTCGTTGAAGTATGTCGATGCGTTGACGAACACGGCGGCCGCGTCCACGTCACGCTGGAAGCGCTGCGACGAGGTCCACGAATCCGTGATGATCGCCTCGGAGTGCCCGCTGCCGTGCGCCTCGATGTGCTCGATCGCACCGTCGAGGTCGTCGACGATGCGCAGGGAGCAGTCGAGCGACAGCCACTCGCGGTCGTAGTCCTCGGGCTGCACGGCGACGGCCTCGGCGCCACGCACCAGCGGCAGTGCGCGCTCGTCGGCGTGGACCGTCACGCCCTTCGCGCCGAGCGCCTCCGTCATCATCGGCACGAAGCGGCCCGCGACGGACGCGTGGACGAGCAGCGTGTCCATCGCGTTGCACACGGACGGGCGCACGGTCTTCGCGTTGATCACGATGTTGCGCGCCATGTCGAGGTCGGCGTCCGCATCGACGAAGGTGTGGCACACGCCGATGCCGCCGGCGACGACGGGCATGGTCGCCTCCTCCTGCACGCGGCGGATCAGGTCCGCGCCACCTCGAGGCACCATGAGGTCAACGAGCGCGCCCGCGCCGAGCAGCGCGCCGACCTCCGCGCGGTCGGTGGAGTCGATGAACTGTACGAGGCCCTCGGGCAGCCCGGCGGCGGTGCACTCGCGCGCGATGATCTCGGCGAACACGGCGGAGGTTGCGTGCGCGTCCGATCCGGAGCGCAGCACCACGGCGTTGCTCGACTTGATGCACACGGCGGCGATGTCCACGGTGACGTTGGGGCGCGACTCGTAGATCGTCGCGATCACGCCGAGCGGGACGCGGATGCGGCCGATCTGAAGGCCGTTCGGGCGGGTCACCATCTCCTCGGTCACACCGATGGGGTCAGGCAGCGCGGCGACGGCGCGCGTGTCGTTCGCGATCGCCTGCAGGCGCGCCTCGGTCAGCTCCATGCGGTCGATGAACGCCGCCATGATCCCGTTCGCGCGGCCGCGCTCGACCTCCGGCCCGTTGACCGCGAGGATGCGCGGCGTCTCCGTCGCGATGGCATCGGCGATGCGGCGCAGCGCGTCGTTCTTCTGCGTCGTGCTGACGGCGGACATCCGGCGGCTGGCCGCGCGGGCGAGCTTCGCCTTGCGGGTCGCCTCGGACTCGGCGGTGTCGGTGGCGCGGTCAATCGTCGTGGTCATCGAACGTTCCTCTGCTTGAGTCCGGGAGTGGCTGAGGCGTCCCGCGACCTCCGGAGGGCCGGGCGGGGTATTCCCCGCATGAGGCCCGCAAGAGAGGTATCAAGATTACACGAGGACGAGATTGTTCCGGTGAATCACCTCGGCGCCAAACTCGTAGCCGAGGATCTCGGCGATCTGGTCCGACTTCCTGCCGAGGATCTGAGCAACCTCGGTCGCCGAGTAGTTCGCCATCCCGCTGGCCAGGTGGCGTCCCGCCGCAGTGACCACGTGCACCACGTCGCCTCGGACGAACGTGCCGTCGCAGGCGGTCACACCCGCCGGCAGGAGCGAGGAGCCCCCGCGCAGCAGCGCCCCCGCCGCGCCGTCGTCCACGACCACCGTCCCGCGCGCCTGGAGCCCGGACAGCAGGTACCGGCGACGGCTCTCGAGGCGGTCGCCCACCGGCAGGAAGTGGGTGCCGACCGGCTCGCCGGCCACGGCCCGCAGCACCACGTCACGCGCGCCGCCCTGCGCGATCACCACGTGCGCGCCGCCCTGCGTCGCGATGCGCGCGGCCTGCACCTTCGTCAGCATCCCGCCGGTGCCTCGCGCTCCGGCGCTGCCGCTGGCGGCGGCGAGGATCGTGTCGTCGATGGCGACGACCTCCTCGATCAGGCGGGCGTCCGGGTCGCGATGCGGGTCGGCGGTGTACAGCCCGGCGATGTCCGAGAGGATCAGCAGCAGGTCGGCATCCACGAGGTTCGCGACCTGCGCGGAGAGGTTGTCGTTGTCGCCGATCACCGTCAGCTCGCGCAGCTCTTCGACCGACACGACGTCGTTCTCGTTGACGACCGGCACGACGCCGAGCTCGACGAGCTCGAGGAGCGTGTTGCGCGTGTTGAGGTAGCCGAGGCGGTCGGCCAGGTCGCGGCGTGTGAGCAGCGCCTGCGCGATCGGCACGTTCTGCTGCTCGAACATCTGGTCCCACAGCGCCATCAGCCGCGACTGACCGATCGCGGCGAGCGCCTGCCTCGACTGGCCGTCGCGCGCGGCCAGCGCGCGGGCCTCGTGGTGCGCGCGCACGCGATGCCGCCCGGCAGCGACGGCGCCCGAGGTGACGACGATCGCCTGCACGCCCTTCGCCACGAGCGCCGCGATCTGCTCCGCGATGGCCGCGAGGGCGACCGTGTCGATCTGATCCGTACCCGACGTGAGCACGTTCGAGCCGATCTTCACCACAACGCGGCGGTACGCGGTCTGCTGCGGCTGGAGGCGCTCTCCGCTGCTGTGTCCGATCATGGCGCGCTCCCCCCTCGGGAGCATTGGCGCGAAGGCGGCTACGATGGATGCACGGGGGGCTCGCCGAGGAGGCCGACACTGGCGCAGCCAGTCGAGATCGTGCGCCACTCCGTGCCCCACTGGCGAGTCCCGCTGGTGGTGCTCGGCCGTTCCGTGACCAACTTCATCGAGGACAGCGGCAACCAGATGGCCGCCGCGGTCTCGTACTACGCCCTCTTCTCGCTCTTCCCGCTCACCCTGCTGGCCGTCTCGATCCTCGGCGTGCTGCTCCGCGACCCGGGCGTCCAGGACCAGGTGCTGCTCGGCATCATCGCGTTCCTGCCGATCCAGGATCAGAGTATCTCCAACTCGCTCCGCAACGTCGCGGACCTCGGCCCCACGCTCACCGTGGTCTCGGTCATCGGCTCGCTGTGGTCGGCTGGCGCGCTCTCGGCGGCGCTGCGCTCCTCGCTCAACGTGGTGTTCGAGGTGCACACCGGGCGGCCGTGGCTGCGCGCGAAGGCGGTGGACTACATGCTGCTGCCAGTGATCGGCCTCCCGCTGGTCGGCGGCATCGCCCTCACCACCGCCTGGCGCATCGCGCAGGCCGAGTTCGGGCGGACGCTGGGGTTCATCGACAGCCCGATCTCGTTCTCGTTCTTCTGGAACGCCGGGGCGGTCGCGATCCCGTTCGTGCTGTCGTTCATCGCGTTCATGCTGACGTACTGGCTGCTCCCCAACACCCACCCGAAGTTCCGCTACCTCTGGCCCGGCGCGCTCTTCGCCGCCCTCGGGTTCGAGGCGCTGAAGGTGGGCTTCGCGGCCTACGTGGAGCACTTCGCGGCGTTCAACATCATCTACGGCTCGGTCGGGTCGGTGATCGTGCTGCTGTTCTGGGTCTACCTGACGGCGAACATCGTCATCTTCGGTGGCGAGATCGCCGCCGAGGTCCCCCACGTCCTCCACGGCGAAGCCCGCCACGGCACCAAGTCCGAGGGCAACTGGAAGCACTCCCTGCTCGCCATGCTCCGTGGCCTCGTCATGGCAGGCGAAGAGGAGACGGTCGACCCCACCCACCGCAAGCTCCCCCCGCACATCGGCGGCGGGAAGTAGCGGCGAGCATGTTGCAGGCTCGGGCGCGGTGGCCGAGGATGAACGCGACTTGAGATATTCACCTTACAGGTGTACGATTCATCCTCGGGGTGATACTTGGAAGTTGAGTTCCGCTCCCGGCGTCTGCGCCAACGGTATGAGCGATCCGCAGACGCGATCCGTGCGTGGGGCCCGGACGTCGGGCGCCGCTACGTGCAGCGAGTAGACGCGCTCGTTGCCGCGGATCGACTCCAGGATCTGTTCGAGGTTCGAGCGTTCGATCTCCATCCGCTGACCGGGGACCGAGAGGGCCAACACGCCCTGAGACTCACCGGGCAAATGCGATTGATTCTGACAGTCGACGGTGACCGACGAGTCACCGTCGAGGAAGTGGTTGACTACCATGACTAGCACGCGAACCGCTCGACCGGAGTCAGACCTGCTCATCCACCCCGGCGAGCTGCTCGCTGAAGAGCTCGAGATACGCGGGCTGACTCAGCGGGAGTTGGCGACGGCCATGGAGCGTCCGGTTCAGGCGATCAACGAGATCGTGAAGGGCAAGAAGTCGATCACCGCTGAGACCGCCGTCCAACTCGAGGATGCGCTCGGGATTCCCGCGCACCTCTGGCTGAACATGCAGAGCACGTTCGACCTGAGGCGTGCGCGCCAGGCTCGGCAGGCACCCAACGACACGACGAAACGAGCCGCGCGGAAATCGGCCTGACGTCCCCCCTACGCTTTCCGCAACGTGAACACGACCTCCACGCCGTCGATGTCGGCGTCGGTGCGCGCGTCGCCCTCGGGCGTGTCGCCAGCAGCGTCGAGGGTGAGCGCGAGCACCTCCTCGGCGATCAGCGGGCCGTGTGACTGCATGACGGAGCGCACCGGCTCGGCGGCGCGGTAGGCGACGTGGATGCGGTCCGAGACGTCGAGGCCGGCGTCGCGACGCAGGTCCTGCAGGCGGCGGATGACCTCGCGTGCGATGCCTTCGGCGACAAGTTCCGGGGTGAGCGTCGTGTCGATGAGCGCGGCGTAGCCGGACTCCTCCTGCGCGGCCCAGCCGTCCGAGGCTTCGACGGCGACGAGGATGTCGGTCGGGGCGAGCGTGTAGCCGCCCACCTCGATCGGATTGCCCGCGCGCATCGCGGCGACGATCGGGGCGGGGTCGGCGGCCTGGAGCGCGCCGCGCACCTTGCCGACGTCCGCGCCGAACTTCGGCCCGAGGACGGGCAGGTTCGGCCGGAGCGAGTACGACAGGCGGTCGCCGGGATCGGTGACCGCGACGACCTCCTTCACGTTCAGCTCCTCGGCGATCTGGGACGCGAGGCGTTCGAGGGCGCGCCGCTCCGCGTCGTTGCGCGGGACGAGGACGGCGGTGGCCAGCGGCTGGCGCACCTTCGTCTGCGCCTTCGCGCGCGCCCCTCGACCGAGCGACACCATGCGCTGGACGAGGGCGATGTCGTCGGACAGCCCCTCGTCGATCGCGTCGGTGTCCACCTCGGGCCAGTCGGCGAGGTGGACCGAGTCGACCGCGCCATCGACACGACCGGCGACAAGGTTCTGATACATCGTCTCCGCGATGAACGGTGTGAACGGCGCGAGCAGCGTCGCGACCGTCGACAGGCATTCGTACAGCGTCGCGAACGCGGCCTGCGAATCAGCGCCCTCGCCGCTGCGCCAGAAGCGTCGGCGCGAGCGGCGCACGTACCAGTTCGACAACTGGTCGACGAACGCCTCGATCGGGCGGGCCGCCTCGGCGGGCTCGTACGCCTCGAGGGCCTCCGTCACACGCTGCACGGTCTGATGCAACTCGCTGCGTATCCAGCGGTCGAGCTCCGTGCGCGCGGCATCCTCGACGCCCGCGCGCGGGTCGAAGTCCGCCGTGTTCGCGTACGTCACGAAGAACGAGTACGTGTTCCACAACGTCGAGAGGAACCGCCTCGACGTCTCGGCAACAAGGTCCTGCGAGAACCGTCGAGGGTTGCCCGGCGGTGACGCGGTGTACATGTACCAGCGGATCGCGTCGGCGCCGTGCTGGTTCAGCACCTGCCACGGGTCGACCACGTTGCCCTTCGACTTGGACATCTTCTGTCCCTCGCCGTCCAGGATGTGGCCGAGCGAGATCACGTTCTTGTAGGCGATGCCCGCCTCGACGTCCTCGGTGCTGTTCAGCAGCGTGGCGAGCGCGTGCAGCGTGTAGAACCAGCCGCGCGTCTGGTCCACGGCCTCGCAGATGAAGTCCGCGGGGAAGCGCGACTCGAACACGTCCTCGTTCTCGAACGGGTAATGCCACTGCGCGTACGGCATCGCGCCGGAGTCGAACCACGCGTCGGCCACCTCGGGCGTGCGGCGCATCGTCCCGTTGCAGTTCGGGCAGCCGACCTCGACGCGGTCGATGTACGGGCGGTGCGGGTCGATGCTCCCGTCCGTCGCGCGGATCGCGCTCCCCGTGTCGCCGAGGGCGCGCCCGAGCAGGTCCTCGTACGAGCCGATGCACTCGATGTGGTCGCACAGCTCGCACACCCACAGCGGAAGCGGCGTGCCCCAGTACCGCTCGCGCGACACCGCCCAGTCGATGTTGCCCTCGAGCCACTCGCCGAAGCGGCCCTCCTGGATGTGGTCGGGCACCCAGTGGATGCGCCGGTTGTTCTGCACCATCTTCCGCGCGACGGCCGTCGTGCGGATGTACCAGCTGGGCTTCGCGTAGTAGAGGACGGGCGTATCGCAGCGCCAGCAGAAGGGGTACGTGTGGCGGATGCGTTCCGACTTGAACAGCAGCCCGCGCTCGCGCAGGTCCTGCGTGATCGGCTCGTCGGCCACCTTCGCGAACAGCCCGTCGCCCGGCCCGCCGATGAGCGTGCCGTCGAGTCGCACCGGCTGGAGGAACATCAGCCCCTCCGCGCGTCCCATGCCGTAGTCGTCCTCACCGAACGCCGGCGCGACGTGCAGGATGCCGGTGCCGTCCGTCGTGGTGACGTGGTCCGACCCGATGACGTGCCGCTTCGGCAGATCGTCGAAGGACTTCGGCCGCTGCGTGCGTCCCTCGACGAACATCAGCGGATCGACGCCGACCCACGCGATCGACTCGTACAGCGGCTCGTACCTCAGACCGACGAGCGCCGTGCCCGGCAGCGTCGCGACGACCGTCGCCTCAGCGCCCGCGGTCGCCTCGACGAGTGCTTCCGCGACGACGATGCGCTCGACGCCGCTGTGCGCGTCCTCGCGCTGCACGAGGGCGTACGTCGCGTCGGGGTTCACGGCGAGCGCGACGTTGCCGGAGAGCGTCCACGGCGTCGTCGTCCATGCGAGCAGGCTCGTCGGCACATCCTCCTCAAGGCGGAGGTCAGTCGAAGCAACGGCATCCGAGGGAATACGGAAGCGCAGCGTCACGCCGGGATCGGGGGTGTCGTCCTTGTACCCCTGCGCGATCTCGTGCGAGGACAGCGAGGTCTGGCACCTCGGACAGTGCGGGGTGACGCGGAAGTCGCGGAAGACGAGCTTGTTCTCCCACAGGCGCTTGAAGATCCACCAGCACGACTCGACGTAGTCGGGCGAGTACGTGACGTACGCGTCCTCCATGTCCACCCAGAAGCCGATGCGGTCCGTCATGCGCTCCCACTCGGAGACGTATTTGAAGACGGACTCGCGGCACTGGCGGTTGAACTCCTCGACGCCGTACTCCTCGATCTGCTGCTTGGACGACAGCCCGAGGGCGCGCTCCACCTCGAGCTCCACGGGGAGCCCGTGCGTGTCCCACCCGCCCTTGCGAGGCACGCGGTAGCCGCGCATGGTGCGGTAGCGCGGGATCAGGTCCTTGAAGACGCGTGCGAGCACGTGATGGATGCCCGGGTTGCCGTTCGCCGTCGGCGGCCCCTCGAAGAAGGAGAACACGTTGTCCTCGGGGCGCTCCTCCACGGTGCGCTTGAAGATCTCGTGCTGCTTCCAGAAGTCGAGGATGCGCTCCTCCTGCTCCGGGAACGACACCCGCGAGGTGACCGCTTCGAACTTCGGCGTGGTCGTCATCTGCACACTTCCTTCATCGGGCGAAGGCGGGGATACCCCGCCCGCCCGAACAGACCTGCGGGCACCGAGCCACGCAGTCCAGATCGCCGAGCACAAAAAAGCGCTCGCCCACACACCACTTCTGGTGCGGGACGAGCGCTCGAAGATCGAACACCCGCGGTACCACCCGCGTTGCGTCGCGCCCCTGCTGTTGCAGGGTGCTCGACGCCGCTCACCGCGCGACGGAGGTTGCACCTCGATCGCGCTGCCCCTGGTAACGGTGGGCGCTCCGGCCGCGTCTACTCCCTCGATGGATCGAGGCTTCGGGCGGCAGCTCGGGAGTGATCTTCGTCTCGCGCGACCCGTACCCGACTTCCACCGTCTCGGGCTCGCTCTGCGGTCGCTGCGGGACTACTCGTCTCCGTCGTCGCTGTTGTCTGTGTCTGCTGTTGCTTCGGACAGTCTAGGTCGCCCGCCGCCGGCCGATCAATGCTGTGTCGGGGCGGGCCGTTCGAGGCGCTTCAGCGCCCACAGGTACCACCCCGAGTCGATGAGCACGAACGCCCAGCCGAGGTAGAACGCCAGCGTGCGCGTCCCGGTGTCCTCGACGCTCGCCGCCGTGAACCACAGCGCCATCCCGATCAGCGTCAGCCCCTTGACTGGCCGACGAGGCCGCACGGGCGTCTCGGGACTGGCCCTGGCGAGCCGCCGCGACGTGATCAGGATGCTCACCCACAGCGCGACCAGGCTGACGATCAGCGCACCGTCGAGAATCGTCGAGGTGCCCATGGCCGATGCCTCCGCGCTGTTGCTGCTTGGCGCGCCCGCCCGGCGCGCTACGCGTCGTCGTCGATGTCGTCCGGGTCGGCGACGATCGCGCTGGCGACCGAGGTCACCTCGACGCG
>CAMDAY010000004.1 GCA_945888895.1 Dehalococcoides mccartyi
GTTCGAGGTCATGCGGGTCTAGCCATCGATCGGGCCGCCACTAGATGTACACGCCGGGCTTGGAGATGTGCGCGGCGATCTCCGCCGCATGGCCGCTCGCGCAGCCGTGGCCACCGGGCAGCACTTTGCAGGGGTTGAACCGCTCGACGCTCCCGAACGCGAGGCGCACGCGCTCCATCGCCTGGAGGTCGGTGGGGCTGAATACCCACTCCATGTACGAGCGCTTCTCCGAGCCGATGCCGTGCTCGCCCGTGATCGATCCGCCCACATCGACGCACAGCCGCATGATCTCGCCACCGAGGTCGAGGACGCGCTGCGTGGCGCCCTCCTCCTGCGGGTCGAACATGATGTTGGGGTGCAGGTTGCCGTCGCCCGCGTGGAAGATGTTCGCGCAGCGGAAGCCGTACTGCTCGACCAGTTCCATCACGCGGTGCATGACGGCCGGCAGCTTCGTCCGCGGCACGACGCCGTCAAGGAGGTAGAACGCGGGGACGGCCGCGCCGATCGCGCCAATGCCCGCTTTGCGCCCCTCCCACAGCCGGTCGCGCTCCTGCTGCGTCTCGGCGGAACGCACCTCGCGCGCGCCGGAGGCGCGACAGGCGTCGATGACGGCCTGCGCCTCGATCACGACTCCCTCGGGCAGGCCTTCGACCTCGATCAGCAGGACGGCGCCCGCGTCCATCGGGTAGCCGGCGTGGATGCGCGGCTCGACGACCTTGATGATCTCCTGATCCATCATCTCCATCGCCACCGGGATGACGCCGTTGCGAATCACCGCGGACACGGCTTCCGAGGCCGCCTCGATGGTATCGAAGATCGCGAGCAGGGTGCGCACGTTCGGCGCGAGCGGGATGAGCCGCAGCGTCGCCTGCGTGACGATGCCGAGCGTGCCCTCCGAGCCGACCATCAGCCCGCGCAGGTCCACGCCCGGTGCGTCGAGCACGCGGCCGCCGAGGTTGATCACGCGCCCGTCGGCGACGACGACCTCGAGTCCCAGAACGTGGTTTACGGTGGAGCCCTGCGCGAGGGTGTGTGGGCCGCCGGAGTTGTTGCCGATGTTGCCGCCGACCGAGCAGATGCGCTGCGAGGAGGGGTCGGGTGCCCAGGTCAGCCGGTGCGGTGCCAGCGCCTCCTGCAGTTGCAGGTTGATCACGCCCGGCTCTACGACCGCGATGCGGTTCGCCGCGTCTATCTCGACAATCCGGTTCATGCGCGTCAGCGCGACGACCACGCCGCCCTTCACCGCGAGCGTGCCGCCCGCAAGACCGGTGCCGGAGCCTCGAGGGATCACTGGGACGTCGAACTGGTTCGCCGCACGGACCACAGCGGCGCACTCCTCGGCCGTGCCGGGGAACACGACGGCGTCCGGGAGCGCGTGCTCGATCGTCGCGTCGTACTCGTAGGCGATGAGGTCTTCTGGGGCGTGCACAACGTTGCCAGCCCCGACGGCGCGTCGGAGCGCCTCCAGGAGCGCGGGGTTCGAGGTCGTCGGCATCTCAGGCCGAGTGTAGCATCGGAGGAACGCCTGTCCTCCCATCGATCGGAGCCCCCGTGACCGCATCCCGCCTCGACGCGATCGATCTCGATGCCGTGCGTGATGGCGTTGAGGCAGCTGTCCGTGCGGCCAATGAGGCAATCTGCGGCGTCCTTGCCCAGACCTCGATGAAGGTCGCGAGCAAGGGCGAGGCGGGGCCCGTCACCGAGGCCGACTACGCCGCCGACAAGGTGCTGCACGACATGCTCATGCCGCTCATCGACGGCGCGCGCTGGCTCTCCGAGGAGTCGAGCGAGGAGGCCCCGCTGATCCGCGGTGAGGCGACGTGGGTCATCGACCCCCTCGACGGCACCCGTGAGTTTCTTCGCGGGCTGCCCGAGTATGGCGTGTCGGTCGGGCTGTTCGTCGACGACCGGCTCGTCCTCGGTGGGGTCGGGTTCCCGTGGGACGGGACGGTGCTCTCCGGCCTCGTCACCGCGACCCGCCGGGAGGCCCGTCGGGACGGCGCGCCGATGGCCGTGCTGCCGAACGACGGCCTCGTGGAGCGGGTCGTGGTGTCGCGTAATGACTACGAGCGCCGCCGCCTCCAGTACCGCATCCCGTACGAGGTGTACCCGTGCGGCTCGGCGGCGGTGAAGCTGGTCCACGCCGCCGACATCGCGACGGACGTGTATTTCTCCACCGGACCGCGCTCCGTCTGGGATGTCTCCGGCGGCGTCGCCGTCCTCGAAGGAGTCGGTGGCGTCCTCATGTCGATCGAGGGCACCCGCATCGAGCTCTCTCCCCAGCAGATCGAGGTGCCCCCATACGTCGCCGGCGCACCGGAGGACTGCCTGACGCTCCTCCGTCGCGTCGGCCTGCTGGAGTAGGCGCCCGAGTCGGGCGCATGGTGGGCCTTCACCCCAACCCTCTGCCCGAACGGGGAGAGGAGGCCGGATCCGCATCGCTCGCAGAACGCATGGCCGTGATGTTCCGCCGGGGTGGGCCGCCCCACGCAAGCGCCTCGACGAGACTCGCACCATCGAGGGTTCATGCCCTCGCTTCATCGCTCGACACACCTCGGCACAAACAACGAAGCCACCGGGACGCCGGTGGCTTCGTTGAATCGATCGCCCGCCAGCGAAGAAGGCTTACTTCTTCTTGGGCTTCGCAGCCGGCTTTGCGGCCGGCTTCGCCGCGGGCTTCGCGGCAGGCTTCTTCGTCGCAGCCAAAGTAGTTCCTTTGACTAGCCGGCCGCGGGTTGCGCGGTCGGTACCCATGGGTGTGCGTGACGACAACAGGGCCCTGCGATCGTCACTGTGAACACAACGCACCATGACGCCGAATAGTTGCATGCCGTTGCCGCGATCGTGAGAAAAATTTTCGTGTCATGCGCCTCGGCGACGCGTCATGCGCTGAGGCGACGTGCGAGGTCGAGGAGGTCGCGCACGCGCTCGACGCCCGTGTCGTAGTCGAGGTCGCGGTTGCGCGGCCAGTCGCAAAGGAAGACGCGCCTCGAGGTGGCCTGCGCCAGCAGTTGCGCGGTCCGCGGATCATCGTCAGCGTGCTCGGGTGCCCCGAGGGTGCGCAGTACCTCGAGCTTGAAGTGCGCGCTCTTCAGCGCCGTCTCGTTCACGATCACCCGTTCCACGAGGCCGTCGAGGCGATGCCATCGCAGCCATGCGGTTGGCTGACTGCGCCGGCCCGTGACCACGACCAGGCGGCGGACCGTGCGGAGCGCCTCCATCGCCTCGCGGACGCCGGGCATGGGGGCACGCAGGTCGAAGCGGAGGTGATCTAGCGGGAGGTTGAGCCAGCGCGGGTACACGCGCGCCTCGGTCGGAGGCGCGGCTGGGTCGAGGAACTCGCGGCTGATGCCCAGGTTCACGCCGAAGGGCGGCCGACAGATCACGCCGTCGAAGTCGAGCGTCAGCAGTGGCAGCGGCGACTCGGGCACTCGGCGGGCGTCCTAGACGCTGACCGGCGGCTCGGGTAGCGGGCTGGGCGGGATGCCTGGCGGGACCGGGAAGTCCGTGCGGGCCGGCGGCACGTGCTGCATCGTCGAGCCGACGACGGACGGGCGTGCCTCGATCTCCAGCGAGAACGCCGCGAGGCGGTCCTCAACGAGGCGGAAGATTGTGCCCTCCGGGAACTTGCCATCGTCGCTGCGGTCGTGGCCCGCCGGGATGCCGGTGAGTACCTCGATGCCTTCCTCGATGGTGTCGACGGCGTAGATGTGGAACTTGCCGTCACGGATCGCCTGGGCGACATCCGGCCGCAGCACGACGTTCTCCACGTTGGTGCGCGGGAGCATCACCCCGTGCGAGCCGTCCAGGCCGCGCGCCGCGCAGATGTCATAGAAGCCCTCGATCTTGTCGGAGGCGCCGCCGATCGGTTGGACGCGGCCGAGCTGGTCCACCGACCCCGTGATCGCGATGCGCTGGTCGATCGGCCGCTCGGCCAGCGCCGACAGCAGCGCATACAGCTCCGTCGAGGAGGCCGAGTCGCCGTCGATGTCCCCGTAGAGCTGCTCGAACGTCAGGCTCGCGTGCAGGGCGTTGGCCTTGTTCTGGCCGAACCTGTACGCGAGGAAGCCGCGCAGGATGAGGAAGCCCTTGTTGTGGATGCGACCGGCCATCTCGCTCTCGCGCTCGACCATGACGATTGTCCCGCGCCCGGCGGAGACGATGCACGTGACGCGCGACGGCCGCCCGAAGGAGATGTCACCGAGGTCGTACACGGACAGGGCATTGATCTGGCCGATCACCGCGCCCTCGGTCGCCACGTAGAGCGAGCCGTCGTTCATCGCGCTGATGATCTGCTCCCGGACGAGCGAGGAGCGGTAGACGCGCTGCTCCAGTGTCTGCTCGACGTGGCGCGCCTGGACGACGCGTGAGCCGTCCAGCCGCGCCCAGTAGTCTGCCTGCCGCACGAGGTCGAGGAACGCGGCGATGTTCGCGGAGAGGCGCCGCTGGTCCTCCACCATGCGCGACGAGTACTCAATGAGGTGGGCGACGGCCTCGCGAGAGAACGGGATGAGGCCGGAGCGGTCGCACTCCGAGCGGATCACGTTCGCAAGCCCGCGCACGTTGGACAACGTTCGAGGGTAGTCAGACTCGAAGTCCGCTTTCACGCGGAACAGGTCGCGGAAGTCCGGATCGTTTCGGTATAGCAGTCCGTACAGGTGCCCGTCCCCGACGATCGCCACCTTCACGTTCAGCGGCAGCGGCTCCGGGCGCAGTCCACTCGTGGGGACGAGGCCGTATGCCTCGGCGATGTTCTCGATCGCGAGACGTTGCGACAGCAGCGCGCGCTTCAGGCCATCCAGGGACTGCGGGTTCATCAGGAGGTCGCGCAGACGGATGACCAGATACCCGCCGTTGGCGCGCGCGAGCGAGCCCGGCTTCACCATCATGTGGTCGGTGACCGGTGCGCCGAACTGCCCCTGGTATTCAATGCGGCCGAGCAGGTTGTAGTACGTCGGGTTGGTCTCCCGGATCACGGGCGCGCCGCGCTGCGGGTCGTTGGCGATGACCACGTTCACGGCGTAGCGGCTCATCGAGGGGCCCTGGGACGGTCCCATGATCGCCGCGAAGCCGGCCGCTGGTTGCGGCTGCCCGCCCGCGCGGAAGCGGTCACGCTGCGCCTGGATGTCGTCCGACACGGCGTCGAGGAATTCGCGAATCTCGATGTCCGAGCCGTACGTTTCAATCAGTGGGTCAAGGAGGTGGGTGGTCGCGTAGTTGGCGACCTCCTCGTCCAGCTTCGTGGCGTGTTCGGCACCCTCACGCTCCAGTCCACGGACCTTCAGGAGCGCCTCCTGCACGGTGCGCTCCAGCTCTCGGCGCTTCTCCAGAATCTCGTTTCGCTGGGCCTCCGGCAGCGCGGTGAAGGTTTCCTCGGTCGCGGGCTTCCCATCCACGAGCGGCGCGGAGACGATGCCCGCCTGCCCGAACTGGAGCGCGAACCCCATCCCCAGGGCCTGCTGTTGGAGCGCCTCAATGAGGATGCCTCGCTGCTGATCCAGTGCGTCCGCGATCTCCTGGCGCCGACGGGCGTACGCGTCCGACTCGAACGCGGCGCGCAGGTCGCGCCCGGCCGCTTCCACGGCGTGCCCGACCGCGGCGGCGAAGGCGTGCGCGGTGCCGGGAGGCAGCGAAATCGCCACCGGTCGATCGGGGTCGACGAAGTTGTGGACGTACACCCAGTCGAGGGGTGGCGGCATCTGCGCGGCACGGCGGCGCAAGAAGGCATCGATGATCGTCGTCTTGCCGTAGCCCTCCGGGCCGGACGCGAACAGGTTGTAGCCCGGGGCCGACATGCCAAGGGCGAACTCGATCGCGCGGACGGCGCGCTCCTGCCCGAACACGGCATCGAGGGCGGGCAGTTCGTCCGTTGTCTCGAAGCCGAGCCACGCGAGATCGCAGGGGGCTGTGACCTGGTCAGCGGTCAGCCGCAAGGAGTCGCGCAGATTCGGCATGTGTGACGACCTTCCGCAGCGCCGGGGGTGCGCGCCGATCGTAGCACCGGCTCGACCGCTGCCTCGCATGCCCCTTCGAGGCGGATAGCATCGCCAGCGTCCATCATTGGGGGGATATCGAGGCATTCGAGGTCGGCCCGCGCCGCCTGTGGGAAGAGGACGAGATGCGCGCAGTGGTGATCACCGAGCCGGGCGGCCCCGAGGTCCTGAAGATCCAGGAGATGCCCGACCCAACGTTCGGCGCCGAAGAAGTCCTCGTTGCTGTCCACGCGAGCGCGCTGAACCGCCTCGACCTCCTGCAACGCGGTGGCACGTACCCGGTTCCGTTCGGCGTGCGCGCTGACATCCCCGGCGTCGAGATGGCCGGGGTGATCGAGGCGGTCGGCGAGCGCGTGCAGGGCTGGAAACCCGGTGACCGCGTGATGGCGCTGCTGTCCAGCATGGGCCACGCGACGAAGGTGGTGGTCCACGAGCGGATGCTCATGCCGGTGCCCACGAACCTCGATCTGACGCAGGCGGCGGCGATCCCGGAGGTGTTCCTGACCGCGTACGACGCTGTCTTCCTCCAGTGCGGCCTCGAGATGGGCGAGTCGCTGCTGATCCACGCCGTCGGCTCCGGCGTCGGCAGCGCCGCGCTGCAGATGGCGCACGCGCAGTCGTCGAGGACGTTCGGGACGGCGGGCTCCGCCGAGAAGATCGCGCAGGCGAAGGCGCTCGGCCTCGACGTCGGCATCAACTACAAGGAAGCGGACTTCGCCGAGGTCGTCGAGCGCGAGACTGGCGGCAAGGGCGTGAACGTCCTCATCGACGTCATCGGCGCGCCGTACTGGGAGCAGAACATGCGCTCCATGGCGATGAAGGGCCGCATGATCATCGTCGGCGCGATGGGCGGTGCGACGGTCGAGAGCATGGACATCGGCGCGATCTCGCGGAAGCGCCTGACGGTGCGCGGCACGCTCCTCCGCGCTCGACCGCTCGAGGAGAAGGCCACCCTCGTGCAGGCGTTCGTGCAGCGCATCGTCCCGCTGCTCGCCAACGGCACCGTGAAGCCGATCGTCGACCGCGTCTTCCCGATCGAGGAGATCGGGGAGGCGCACGCCTACATGGAGACGAACGCCAACTTCGGGAAGATCGTCCTGAACATCGGCGGGTAGCGATGACCTCCGCGCCGCGAGGACTGACGGCCGCCGGCCGCGCGCGCATCGGGGAGGTCGCGCGCACGCACTTCGAGCGCGGATGGCACCCCGGCGCGCAGCTCGCGGTGTACCGCGACGGCGTCCTCGCGCTGGAGCTGCGTCTCGGCGACGCGGAGTCCGAGGGCATGCGCCTCGAATGGTTCTCGGCGACGAAGCCCGTCACGGCCACCGCCATCCACATGCTGATCGAGCGCGGCCAGATCAGCCTCGACACGCGCATCGCCGAGGTGTGGCCGGAGTTCGCGCAGGGCGGCAAGGATGCCTGCACCGTCCGGCACGTCCTGACGCACCAGGGCGGCTTCCCGGTCTTTCCCCTCGACTTCCCGCCGGAGCAGATCGGGGACTGGTCTGCCGTCACGGCGGCGACCGCCGCGCTGCCCGCGCTGTGGCCGCCCGGCACGGCCATCGGCTACCACCCGCTGACCTTCGGCTTCGCGCTGGGCGAGGTGATCCGCCGCGTCGATGGCCGGATGCCGCGCGACTTCCTCGCGCAGGAGATCTTCGGCCCGCTGGGCATGGAGGCCTCGCTTGGCCTCGGTGAGGCCGAGGACATCGCCACCGTCGCGCTCCCTTGCGCGATGTCCGAGGTGACGTTCGAGGATCCCGAGGGCACCGAGCACCGCACGACGCGCATCGCCACGCTCTTCTCCGCGCCCGCGGTGCTCCGCGCGCAGGTCCCAGCGGCCAACGGCCTCGGCACCGCCGAGGCCCTCGCCCGCTTCTACGCGATGCTCGAGCAGGGCGGTGCCCTGGACGGCGCGCGCCTCCTGCGCGAGGACACGGTCACCGAGGTCACGCGCGTGCACGTCGCCACGGAGCAGGACCTGAGCAGCCACCTGCCGTCCTCTTACGGCCTCGGGTTCGTCGTGGGGACGTGGTACGCGCCGTTCGACCGCGATGGCGTCTTCGGCCACGGTGGTCAGCAGTGCACGATCTCCTACGCCGACCCGTCGCTCGGCCTCGCCGTCGCGTATGTCACCAACGGCCTCCACGACCCGCTGGTCGTCCAACTGCGCACCGAGGAGATGGTGCAAGCAGTCGCTGAGGCCTGCGCGTAACGCTCGGCCTCGACGGTGCGGTTCGCGCAGACGGCGCGAGGCCTCGGCGGTGCGAGTGGCGTCGAGGTGGCAGCGTGGCGAGGGCTCTGCCGTCCGAGGTTCCCGCCGCGCGCAGCGCTGGCGCCCGGTCGGCGAGCGCGAGGGGCGAAGCCCCTCGCTTGTCATCCCCCGTCCCTCCTGGGGAAGGAGGCAGAGGGGGATGGGCGCACTCGAACCGTTCGAGGGTCATCGACAGGCCGTAGTCACCTCGACCGTCCGAGATGGGACCCTGCACGCCTACTGGCGGCGGCGGCGCTCCGCGCGGGCGCGGTCGGCGCGCTGGCGGCGGCGCTGGTTGTGCTCGATGCGGTCGCTGGTGGGGGCCACCGTCGACGGGCCACGCAACTCGGCGCGCTTCAGCGCCTCGCGAGCCTCGACGCGGCGCGTCAGCGCGCCGGTCATGCGGTTCGTCATCGTCATCGTGCCGAAGATGATCACGAAGTAGATCGCGCCGGTGATTGCCAGTTCCTCGTACGAGGTTTGGTACATGTAGCGCATGACCACGAGCCAGACGGCCGTGCCCGCTGCCGCGAAGAGAAGTGTCGATCGAGTGGTGAGGCTGCGTCCCATGCGGGTGAGTCTACCGCAGGTCGTTCTCTGCCGCCGCTCCCCGCTACGCCGTCGCCTCGCGGAGCCACGCCCCGAGCGCCTCGATGAACCGGTCGCGTCGAGGCAATTCGTCGCCAACGTGGTTCGCCAGCACGATCTCCTTTACCGCCTGCGGGTCCTCGTCCTCCGGCACGTGGATGATCTCCTCGATGTCGGCGGCGACGCGCATGTCGCTCCCCGGCCGGAACGTCGAGTTCACCGGCAGGCCGAGCGCCTGCGCGGCGAGCGGCCACGTGGCATCGACCGTCATCCAGTCGTCAGCGACCGGGTCGTGGCGCACACGCAGGAACGTGTGCACGTCCGGCACGCCCTCGCCCGCGCGCACCTCGTCGAGGAGTGCGGGCGGCAGCCACGGCGAGTTTTCCGCGGTGAAGTGGTGCGTCGCGAGGATCACCGCCGTCTCCGTCCCGAGCGCCTCGAGGATCGCTGCGAGGAGGTAATGCTTCCCGGAGCACGTCCCGCGCCACTCGCGCAGCACAGTCTCCGGCGCGCGGTCACTGGCGCGCTCGTACGGCAGGTCGCGCACGATGCGGAACGCGCTCGCGAGCGTCACCGCCTCGTCGGCCCCGAGGGCGCCTCGACGGCGCGCCTCGTCGCGGAAGTCGGTGAGCAGTGTCATACGAGGCTCCCCCGCCGCCGAGCCGCGGCCCACGTGCCGCCCGTGACGGCCGCCACCAGCACGGCAGCGAGGCCCGCGCGCGCCTCGGCAGGGACGCCGCCCAGCACGTTTCTGGGCAAGGGGGACGGCTGCGTGAAGCGGATCGTCAGGGGGCGGGTGGTGGCGGCGGTGACGCCCTGCGCCTCGCGCACGAACAGCCGCATCTCGCCGACCAGCGTCACGCGGTCGCCTCGACCCTCCAGCGGCAGGTCGACCGTCACGGTGGTGGTGGGCGTGAACGACCGGGCGATCCCCGGCCCGTCCTGCTGCCGGATCAACACCCATGGCCGGTCGTAGATCGACACGTCGGAGTCCACCGTCAGCGTCAGCCGCACCGCCGCCCCCGCGGGCACCTCGATCGCTGCGCCGTCGCCCGTGCCCTCGACCGTCGCCTGCCGGTCCGCGTACTCCACGCGCATCGCGATGTGGGGGGGCGGCACGTGCCCCGTCCCCGGCGGCACCGCCTGCGCGCCCGCCTCGATGGGTGCGAGAGCGACGAGGGCGAGCGTGGCAAGGAGGGGGAGGAGGGCGCGCGCACCTCGACGGTGCGGGTCGTGGCGGAGGGTGGAGAGGAGAGTCATGAGGTCGCTGCGATCATTCGACGACGGCTTCGTAATGACCGAATCGGTCTACAGCGACAAACTCGCCCATCGTTTGCAGTGTGCGTTCGTTTGCCCGATCCGGACGTCCGCGCCACGGAACGGAAGGTGAATGTCCGAAGCGCAGCAAGGACCAGTTGTCGAGTGTCACGGCCGTAAGCCGCGACACGGCGAAGGTTTCACGCACGAAGAACTCCGCCGCCTCGGGACTGACCGCTTGTTTCCACACTTCGCGGGGTGGTTCGGTGTCAGCTTCGGCATAGAAGAGCAGCTCGAGAGCATTAGCCTCAGGACGTGCTGCCACCACTGCGAGCCCATGTTTAATCTTGTTCAGGATCCGGTAGTAGATCGAGCGGCCGCCCTGCGATCTCACGGCGAGATTTCGACCACAGAAGCGCGCGAGCTGAGCCCAGCCCTCCAAAGCGTCGTCGTACTGCGCACCGAAAGCTGGAGGCATCGATCCCGGGAGCGGAAGCCCGAATGTCTGGGCGTAGGAGCGCCCAGTGGCCTGTTCGATCTGCGGAAAGAAGTTGCGCCAGTTGAGGTCTGCTCGGTCCATGCAGTCAGCGAGAGAAGCTTCTTCGCGATCGAACCGCCGAATCGCATCGGCCCATATGCCAAAGTCCTCGTGCGCCGATACCCACTCCTGGAGCACGGTGATCATGCACGACGCGTCGAAACCATCATCCGTGCCAGTTATTGCACGGGCCGCAACGATGGAGGCCCGTACGCGGTGAAACGCCGCGAACGCTAACCAGTCCTCGACGAACTGCTCGTCCGATCCAAATCGCGGAGGAACCACCCGTCTACCCCCTGCGCTCCATCGACACGTAGTCGCGAGGGGGCGGGCCGTTGTAGACGGTGAGGGGGCGGATGAGCACGTTGTGCTCGAACTGCTCGACGACCTGCACGGCCCAGCCGGGCGTGCGGCCGACGGCGAAGATCGGGACGAAGAGGTCCTCCGGGATGCCGTGCAGGTAGTAGACGACGCCCGCGTAGAAGTCGACGTTCACCGCCACGCCGAGGCGCGCGTACGGCTTCATCGCCTCCACGGTCGCCTCGAGGATCTCGTACCACTGCGGCTGGCCCATCTCCTGCGACAGGCGCTTCACGCCCTCGCGCATGTGGCGCGCGCGCGGATCCTCGACGCGGTAGACGCGGTGACCGAAGCCCATGACCGCCTCGCGGTTGGCGCGCTTCGCCTTCACGTAGGCGGCGGCGTTCTCGGGCGCGCCGATCTCCTGCGCCATCTTCATTACCTGCTCGGCGGCGCCGCCGTGCGCGGGGCCGCCGAGCGCGGCGACGGCGGCAGTGACCGCGGCGTGCAGGTTGGCGTCCGTGCCCGCCACGACGCGCGCGGTGAACGCGCTGGCGTTCGTCCCGTGCTCCGCGTGCAGCACGAGGTCCATGTCCATCAGCTCCACGGCATCCTCGGACGGCCGCTCGCCCTTGAGCATCTGGAGGAAGTTGCCGGCGTGGTTGAGCGTGTTGTCGGCAGGGACGAGCGGCAGCCCCTGCCGGATGCGGTGGTGCGCCGCCACGATCATCGGCACCTGCGAGGTGAGGCGGATGCCCTTGCGGATCGTCGCCTCGCGCGAGTTGTCGGCGGTCTCCGGGTCGAACGCGGCCATCGCGGACACGGCGGTGCGCAGCACGTCCATCGGATGCGCGCCCTGGACGGCCGTGATCACCTCGATCACCCCGTCGGGGAGTGAGCGCGCCGCCTTCAGCTCCGCGTCGAACGCCTCGAGCTGCGCGCGCGTCGGGAGCTCGCCGTAGAACAGGAGGTACGAGACCTCCTCGAACGACGAATGCTGCGCGAGGTCGTGGATCGAGTAGCCGCGGTAGCGCAGCTCGCCGGCCTTGCCGTCGATGTCGCTCGTGCCGCTGCGGTCGAAGTAGACGCCGTTGAGGCCGCGGTGGATCTCGACGGCCTCGGGTTCGTTGGTCATCGAGCGGGCTCCTTCGCGGGCGTCGAGGTGGGCGCTGGGTGGATCATACCGAGGTGGGACCGAGAGGGCCCTCACCCTGCCCTCTCCCCGAACGGGGAGAGGGTTCTGATCCGGATCCGGCCCCCTCTCCCGCTTTCGGGAGAGGGTTGGGGTGAGGGTCTTCTGCCTCTCCCGCGGGCTAGTCCTCCTCGAGGGTGCTCGTGTCGCCCTCGGGCAGGCCGAGCTCGCGGGCCTTCAGCAGGCGGCGCATGATCTTGCCCGAGCGCGTCTTCGGCAGGATGTCGATGATCTCGATCTCGCGAGGCGCCACCGCGGGGCCGAGGCGCGCGCGGGCGTGGCGGTTCAGGTCGCGCAGCAGGGCGTCGGTGCGCTCGTAGCCGTCGTTCAGCGTGACGAAGGCCTTCACGACTTCCATCGCCACCTCGTCCGGCTTGCCGATCACGCCGGCCTCCGCGACCGCCTCATGCTCGATGAGCACGCTCTCCACCTCGAACGGGGAGACGAGGTGGCCCGCCGTGTTGATGACGTCGTCATCGCGGCCGACGAACCAGATGTAGCCGTCCTCGTCCTTCTTCGCCTTATCGCCGGTGTAGTACCAGCCGTTCTTGAAGCGGGAGTCGTACCGCTCCTGGTCGTTCCAGTAGGTGCGGAACATGGACGGCCAGCCGGGCTTCACGACCAGCTGACCCTCGACCATCGGCTCGATGATCTCGGTGCCGTCCTCGTTGATCACGGTGACCGTCACGCCAAGGAAGGGGCGGCCCATGGAGCCGGGGCGGATGGGCATCGAAATGTAGTTGGCGCACATGATCGCGCCCGTCTCCGTCTGCCACCAGTTGTCGTGGATCGCTAGGTCGAAGGCCTGGAGGCCCCACACGACGCCCTCAGGGTTGAGCGGCTCACCCACGCTCATGACATAACGCAACGAGGTCAGGTCGTGCTGTCGAGGCAACTCGGTGCCGCTCTTCATCAGCAGGCGGATCGCCGTGGGCGCGGTGTACCAGACGGTCACCTTGTGTCGCTGGATCGTCTCGTACCACCGCCGCGCGCCGAAGCCGCCCTCGTCGATGACGCTCGTCACACCGTTCGAGAAGGGGGCGAAGATGCCGTACGAGGTGCCGGTGACCCAGCCGGGGTCGGCGGTGCACCAGTAGATGTCGTCCTCGTGGAAGTCGAGGACATACTTGCCGGTGGCGTAGTGGCTGACGATCGCGTTGTGGACGTGCGCCGCGCCCTTCGGCAGCCCCGTGGTGCCGGAGGTGAAGTGCATGATCGACCAGTCCTCGGCGCGTGTCTGCTCGATCTCGAACGCTTCGGACGCCGGGTCGACGATGCTGGAGTACGCGATGTCTTCCGCCGCCACGTCCTTGCCCTCGCGGTGCGCGATGACCACGACGCGCTGTACGGAGGGGAGCTGGGCGCGGATCTCGTTGACCTTCGACAGCAGCTTGGGCGTCGTCACGATCACGGAGCCCTCGGCGCGTGCGACGCGCTCGCGGATCGGCTCCGGCCCGAACGCCGAGAACAGCGGTGCGACGATCGCGCCGAGCTTCAGGCAGCCGAATATCGCGAAGTAGAGCTCCGGGATGCGGTCGCTCAGGAAGAAGACGCGGTCGCCCTTCTTCACGCCCATTTCACGGAAGGCGTTCGCCACCTTGTTCGACTGCGCCTTGAGCTGCGCGTAGGTGTACCGCTCGATGTTCCCGTCGGCGCTCTGCCAGATGATCGCGTCCTTGTCGGCGCGGGTGCCGTTGGCGTGGCGGTCGACGCACTCGTACGCCTTGTTGATCAGCCCGCCCGGCATGTCCAGCTCGGCCCAGGCGTCGTCCCACGACCACGTCTGCCGTTGCCCGGCCCAATCGACGAGGTTCGGCGTGACGCGGAGCGCGCTGACGTCCTTGCCGATCTCCGGGTAGCCCTCGATCATCGCTGTACCTCCGAGGCGTGCTGCACGTGCTCACTGCACGGCCACTGGCCGGGGCAGTATACCGTCGCACCTCGGTGGCCTCCCACGTCGAGCGCCCCCGCTCCCTCGCGAGGGGGGAGGGGGCGGAACCCGGACGCGGAGTTCGAAGCAGGGAGCGTCGATGCCTGACCTGTTCGACGGCGCGGTGAGCCTGGGCTGGGCGCTGGTGTACGCCGTGCCGTGGCTCGGCGCGTTCGTGGTGACGAGGTGGACGTGGCGGCGCGTGCGTCCGTGGTCGCTCTTCGCCGCGTGCGCGGCCTCGACGGTGCTCGGGATGGCGTCGCTCGTCGTGCTGGCGATGGCGCTCGTATCGCTCATCGACACGTTCTAGTCGGGCCTGGATGCGCGGGATACCCGCGCCGGCCCGCGGACCTTCGGGCTGCGACCAGACCTTCGGGCCGCGAGCGAACCTTCGCTACTGGCGGGACGCGCCGTTGTCCGGGTCCATGAAGCCCATCTCGTAGACGAGCGCGAACCAGATCGCCTTGGCGGGCCGGTAGCCGACGACCGTGACGGCGAGGCTGACGATCGCGATCGTCCACATCGCCGGCAGCCCGGCGCTCCGGATCGGCGCCCATTGCACCTCGATCAGCGCGAGCGCCAGCGCGACGAGCGCGCCGATCGCATAGCCGATCGCCGTGCCGCCCAGCCACTCGCCCGAGTTCGCCTCGAAGCGCGTGCCGCAGACGCCGCAGCGCTCGTGCAGTCCGTAGAACGAGTTGAACATGGACGTGCGACCGCACTCGGGGCAACGCCCGAGGATGCCGGTCCGCCACAGCGTGCGGATTGCGCTCATGGACGAGGTACCTCTCTGGCCCGCGGGACGTCCCCGCGCGGCGTCGAGGTCGGGCCGCTGGCTAGCGGTTTCCGGCTTCGGTGGGGTTGCCGAGCTTCGCCTGCTTGGCGGCGCACTCGGAGCAGAGGACGGACTTCTCGCGGAAGCGGATGCCGCCCTTGATCACGTACGTGCCGCAGAGGGAACACTTTCCCTCGACGCCGTTCTCGCCAATCTTGAAGCCGGTCTGCTGAGCCATCGGAACCCCCATGGTGACGGAGCGAGGTCGCACGAGTTCGTCTCCTCCTCAGTCTAGCCACCTCGCGAGCGCGAACAAGAGGTAACCACTGCCGTAGCCCGCACGCGGCGGCTCCCTATACTGGACGCACCCCACCGACGCAGCCCACCAGAAGCGAGCACGGATCGTGGCGACTGAACTCGACGCGGGGGATGTGCTGGCGCGCGTCGAGGCG
The DNA here is from genome assembly GCA_945888895.1 of Dehalococcoides mccartyi. GTDB lineage: Bacteria > Chloroflexota > Dehalococcoidia > UBA2979 > UBA2979 > SHYQ01. Next base: position 15,280 of record CAMDAY010000004.1, read on the forward strand.
GCCCGGCGGAAGTCGGGCACGGACGCGTTCCTCTCCCTGACCCTGCCTGACTCCTGCGATCCGCGGCGGCTCCTCGACGACCCGCAGGCGGCGGGCGTCGTCGCGTCGTACGAGCGGCCGGCGCTCGGGCTGGCGATGGTCGCCGTCGGCGAGGCGGGGCGCATCGAGGCGCCGTGGGGCGCCGGGCCGGGCGCGGTGGGCGCGCAGGCGCGCGCGCTGGTGGGCCGGCCGGGCGGCGGCGACCTCCCCGGTCTGCGGCCGAGGCTGCTCGGCGGCTTCCGCTTCAACGCCGCGGTGCCCTCGAAGGCGCCGTGGGACGCCTTCGGCGCGGGGTGGCTGGTGCTGCCGCGCGTGCTGTTCCTCGCCACGGGCGAGTCGAACGCGCTGATCCTCGCGCCGAGCGCGCAGGCGAACGACGTCGCCGCGCTGGTCGAGCGGGCGCAGCGCACAACCGCGAACCTCGAGGCCACGCCCTCGGCGACGGCGCTGCGCGTCGAGGTGCCGGTGAACCGCGAGGACTGGCTGTCGAGCGTCGCCGAGATCGCATCCGAGGTGCGCGCCGGGCTGTACGAGAAGGCCGTGCTCGCATCGACGCAGACGCTCGCGGGCGATGCACCGATCTCGATCGGACGGGCGCTGGCGCGGCTGCGCGCGAACTACCCGGACTGCCATCTGTTCACCATGACCAGCGGCGACTCCACGTTCCTCGGCGCGAGCCCGGAGCTGCTGGTGTCGCTGACACAGGGCCGCGTGCGCGCCCTCGGCCTCGCGGGGTCGACGCGGCGGGGCGGCGACCCCGAGGAGGACGAGCGCCTCGGCGCCGCGCTGCTCGAGTCGGCGAAGAACCGCATCGAGCACGAGACGGTGGTGCGCGCGATCCGCGAGCGCCTGGACGGCGCGACCGAGGACCTGGTCGCGCCGAACCAGCCGCAGCTCCGCCGCCTGCGCAACATCCAGCACCTCTCGACGGAGATCAGCGGCCGGGTGCGCCCGGGCGTGGACATCCTCGACCTCGTGCAGCGCCTCCATCCGACGCCCGCCGTCTGCGGCTGGCCGGCAGAGCGCGCCCGCGAGGTGATCACGCAGCACGAGACCTTCGACCGCGGCTGGTACGCGGGGCCGGTGGGGTGGATGGACGGCGCCGGTGACGGCGAGTTCGCCGTGGGCCTCCGCTCGGCGGTCGTCCGTGGGCCTCGAGCGTGGCTCTTCGCCGGCAACGGGATCATGGGCGACTCCGTCCCCCAGCAGGAGTTCGACGAGGTCCAGTTGAAGTACCGCCCGCTGTCCGAGGCCCTCGGGGCGTAGTTCGTCGCGTCGAGGTCGCGGGAGCGGGACGCAGACGGGCCCTCTCCCCAAACGGGGAGAGGGTGCCGGAAGCCGGACGCTTCTCCCGTGTTGATTCGGGATGCTCGAAGGGCGGAGCCCCCCGAGTCTCAACTCCTCCCGCGCCCCTGCGCGAAGCGCTGCTCTGGATTGAGGTACGTGGGGCAGCGGTGGGCCGCCCCCGCGGTTGAACCTCAACCGTTCGAGGTGCCACGACAGCCGACCGTCTCGCCGCTCGCGACGCCGGGGTAACGCGGCGATAAGATGGGAGCGATGGCTCAGCCCGCCGACCGCACCGTCCACGCGCTGCTGCAGTCGCTCTTCCAGAACGGCGTGCGGCACTTCGTCATCGCTCCGGGCTCCCGCAATACGCCCATCACCATCGCCGCCACCGCGCCCGGGTCGCCGTTCAAGGTGTGGCTGCACCTCGACGAGCGGTCGGCGGGGTACTTCGCCCTCGGCATCGCGAGGCAGACGGGCGAGCCGGTCGCGCTGACCTGCACCTCCGGCACGGCCGCCGCGAACTTCGTGCCCGCCGCCGTCGAGGCGCGCCTGTCGCGCATCCCGCTGATCTTCCTGACGGCAGACCGCCCGCCCGAGGCGCGCGACGTCGGTGCGTCGCAGACCGTCGACCAAGTCGGCATCTTCTCCACGCACGTGAAGTGGGCCGTCGACCTGCCGGTGGCCGACGCCGGAGCGATCGCTGACCTCGAGCGGTACGCCGCGACGGTGGGGGCGCGCGCCGCCGCCGCATCGCTCGAGGCGCCCGCGGGGCCGGTGCACCTGAACATCCCGCTGCGCGAGCCGCTGGTGGACGCCGACTCCGAGACGCTGCCGTTCGACCTCGGCGCGGTCGAGGTGCGTCGATCGGTCGCCGCGCCCGCGACGCCGACGCCGAACGAGATCGCGCGTGTCGCCTCGGCGGTCAGCGGGCGACGAGGCGTGATCATCTGCGGGCCGGAGACGAACCTCCCGGCGGCGGCGATCACCTCGCTTGCGAAGCTCCTCGGCTGGCCGGTGATCGCTGACCCGCTGTCGGGACTGCGCGCCGGGCACCACGCGCTGGACGCGATCATCGACCGCGCCGACGTGCTCGCCCGCGAGCGCGCGTTCACCGACCCCGCGACGCCTAAGATGACGATCCGCTTCGGCGCACAGCCGCTGTCGAAGCCGCTGAACACCTGGCTCGCCACGCTGACCGACACGACGCAGATCATCGTTGATCCCGCGGTCGCCGTGACCGGCGGGTGGCGCGACCCTGACATGCGCACCTCGATCGCCGTCGCGGCTGATCCCGGCGCGTTCTGCCTGCGGCTCCTGGAGTCGCTCGATGCACACTCGACGGCGCGGCCGGAGTGGCTCGCGCTGTGGGTGGAGGCGAACGCCGCCGCGCGCACCGCACTGGACGCGGCGATCGCGAGTCTCGACGAGCCGTTCGAGGGCCAGGCCGTCGTCGACCTCGCGGGCGCGCTCACGGAGGGCTCAACGCTCGTAGCAGGCAACTCGATGCCGGTGCGCGACATCGACTCGTTCTTCCCGACGATGGACCGGGCCGTTCGCATCGTCGGCACGCGCGGGGCGAGCGGCATCGACGGGGTGAACTCGGGCGCGGCCGGCGCTGCCGCCGTGGCTGCTGGGCCCGTCGCGCTGATGATCGGTGACCTCTCGTTCCTGCACGACGTGAACGGCCTGTGGCCGATCCGCCGCCACGACCTGAGCCTGACCGTCGTCCTGGTGAACAACGACGGCGGTGGCATCTTCTCGTTCCTCCCGCAGCGCACGAGCATGCCCGCTCGGTTCGAGGAGTGGTGGGGCACGCCGCACGGCCTCGACCTGAGCCACGCCGTCGTGCTGCACGGCGGGCGGCACGCGATCCTCGAGTCCGGCCCGACGAGCGGCGCCAGCGCGGCGATCGGAGACGCGCTCCAGCGACCGGGCCTCGACGTGCTCGAGTTGCGCACCAACCGCGACCGTAACGTGGCGCTGCACCAGCAGGTGTGGGCCGCCGCGACCGAGGCCGTCCGCCACGCGGTGGTGGCGGCTCGGGCCTAGTTTCTTTCGAGGCTCATGCCGGGGATACCCGGCCCGCCTCGATCCTGACCTGCGGGCCTCCCGCGAGATGGCCGGAGAGCACTAGTGCCTGACATCGACATCGATGGCCTGAGGCTGCACGTCGAGGTGGCCGGTAACGGTCCGCCCGCCGTCCTCGTGCATGGCTTCACCGGCACCGGGAACTCGTGGCGCTCGCTCGTCGAGGTGCTCGCGCCCGACTTCACCACGATCGCCGTCGACCTCGTCGGGCACGGGCGCTCTGCGTCACCGGAGGCGCTTGACCGCTACCAGATGGCGCGCGCCGTCGAGGATCTTGCCGCGCTGCTGCGCGCGCTGGGGCACGAGCGTGCGGCGTGGCTTGGCTACTCCCTCGGCGGGCGCACGGCGCTCCAGGTCGCCGTGCATCGACCGGACGTCGTCTCCGCGCTGATCCTTGAGGGGGCCACGCCCGGCCTCGACACCGCCGAGGAGCGCGCCGCCCGCGTCGCCGCCGACGAGGTGCTGGCGCAGCGCCTCGAACGGGGGGGGCTGGAGGCGTTCGTCGACTTCTGGCAGTCGATCTCGCTGTGGGAGAGCCAGGAGCGCACGCTCACCGCGGCGCAGCGCGCCGCCCTGCGCGCGGGGCGCCTCGCGCAGGACCCGGTGGGCCTCGCCGGGTCGTTGCGCGGGATGGGGACGGGGTCGCAGGCGTGGGTGGGCGACCGGCTGGCCGAGGTGCGCGTGCCCGTGCTGCTCACCGCGGGTACCCTTGATACGAAGTTCAGCGCGATCGCCGGTCGGATGGCCGATGCGATCCCGGACGCTACGATGCATCTGATCGACGACGCCGGACACGCCGCGCACCTCGAACGGCCCGAAGCGTTCAACGCGCTGGTGCGCGAATTCCTGTTGAGCGTCCGCGACCGTCTGTAGTTGGCGTCTCTAGACCGGCAGGGGGACCGATGACCGCGACGATGTGGCAGACCGCCAAGACCTACACCGACATCCTGTACGAGAAGTCGGGCGGCATCGCGAAGATCACCATCAACCGCTCCGAGGTCCACAACGCCTTCCGCCCGCTGACCATCGACGAACTTGCCGACGCGTTCAAGGACGCGGCGCAGGACGACGCGATCGGCGTCGTCCTGTTCACCGGCTACGGCGAGCGTGCGTTCTGCTCCGGCGGCGACCAGCGCATCCGTGGCCACGCGGGCTACGTGGACACCTCGGGCAGTGCGCGCCTGAACGTCCTGCCGTTGCAGCGCTTCATCCGCGAGATGCCGAAGCCCGTGATTGCCCTCGTCGCCGGCTACGCGATCGGCGGCGGCCATGTGCTGCACGTCATCTGCGACATCACGATCGCCGCTGACAACGCACGCTTTGGCCAGACCGGCCCGCGCGTCGGCTCGTTCGACGCGGGCTACGGCGTGTCGATGCTGGCGCGCCTCGTCGGCACCAAGCGCGCCCGTGAGATCTGGTACCTCTGCCGCCAGTACAACGCCCAGGAGGCCTACGAGATGGGCCTCGTGAACAAGGTCGTTCCGCTCGAGGACCTCGAGGCCGAGGGCGTGCAGTGGGCCAACGAGATCCTCGCGAAGTCCTCGACGGCGATCCGCTTCCTCAAGAACGCGTTCCTAGCGGACACCGATGGCGCGACGGGCCTGCAGGTGCTCGCGGGCGACCTGACGATGCTCTACTACACGACCGACGAGGCCAAGGAGGGCCGCAACTCGTTCATCGAGAAGCGCCAGCCGGACTTCTCGTCGTTCCAGCGGCTGCCGTTCCATGGCTAGTTCGTCCGCGGCGCCGGAGGCGTCGTTGAGCCGCTTCCGCGTGTGGATGATGGCGATCCGCCCGCCTACACTCACAGCCGCGATCGTCCCGGTCGCCGTGGGTACTGCGGTCGCCTGGCACGATGGCGTGCGCGCACCGCTCGCGGCGTTCATCACCCTCGTCGCGGCGCTGGCGCTGCAGGCGGGTGCGAATCTCGCCAACGATCTCTCCGACTTCCGTCGAGGCGCTGACACCGACACCCGCCTCGGCCCGATCCGCGTGACGCAGCGGGGGCTGCTCACCGAGCGGCAGGTGACCGGCGGGGTCATCGTCTTCTTCCTGCTCGCGACCTTCGGCGGGCTGTACCTCACGTACCTCGGCGGCTGGCCGATCGTCGCCATCGGGCTCGCCTCGATGCTCGCGGCGGTCACGTACACGGGGGGACCGTGGCCCTTCGGCTACCGCGGGCTGGGCGAGGTCTTCGTGTTCATCTTCTTCGGCGTTGTCGCGGTGGCTGGCACGTACTACGTGCAGACCTGCGCCGCTGGTGCGTGTCTCGTGACGAATGACGTCCTCGCGGCGTCGCTTCCTGTAGCGCTCACCGTCACCGCGATCCTGGTGGTGAACAACGTCCGCGACATCGATCAGGATCGCCTCGCCGGGAAGTACACGCTGGCGGTGTACCTGGGACGGCGGCTGGCGCGCTGGGAACTCGTGGTCGTCGTCGCCGGGGCGTACCTCGCGGCGGGCGCGCTGTGGCTCTCCGGCGACTTCTCCGTCTGGGTGCTGCTGTCGTGGCTCTCCGTGCCGGCGGCGATCATGCCGGTGGTCGTGCCCTTCAAGCGCACCGATGGTCCGCCGCTGAACGCGGCGCTCCGTGGGATGGCGCGCCTGCACCTCATCTTCGGACTGCTGCTCGCCATCGGTCTTTCGAACTAGCGATGACCACGCTCCGCTGGCGCCCGTTCCGCCTCCCGATGCGACGACGCTTCGAGGCGGTCCACGGCGCGATGGCGGATCGGCATGGCGTGCTCCTCGAACTCACCGACGACGACGGGCGCGTCGGCTACGGCGAGGCTTCGCCGATCGCCTCGCTGGGCTACGGCACCGTCCAAGATGTCGTTGCGCTGCTGTCGCGACACGGCATCGCGCTGCTTTACGGGCTGGCTGAGGCGATGGACGGCCGCGCGCCCGGCGTGCAGGCGCTGCGTTGCGCCCTCGATGTTGCCGCGCTCGACCTCGAGGGGCAGCGCGCGGGCGTGCCGATCGCGGAACTGCTCTCTCCGAACGTCGCGCCCAGCGTGCGCGTGAACGCGGTCATCGGCGAAGGCACGCCCGAGGAGACCGCGCGGTACGGCACGGAGGCGCGCGCGCAGGGCTATCGCGTGCTGAAGGTGAAGGTCGGCAGCGCCAGCCTCGACGAGGACCTGCGCCGCATCGCCGCGCTGCGTGAGACGTGCCCGGACGCCGCGATCCGTCTCGACGCCAACGGCGCGTGGGACGAGGCGACGGCGCGCGCCGCGCTGCCCGCCTTGCATGACCTGCGCGTCGAGCTCATCGAACAGCCCGTCGCGCCGTCCGAGGTGGGCGCGCTGTCGTGGGTGCGCGCCGCAGCGCAGGGCGAGCCGCTGATCGCCGCCGACGAGTCGGTGACTGATCCCGCGACGCTTACGCGCGTCCTCGAGCAGCGCGCCGCGGACTACGTGGTACTGAAGCCGATGTTCCTCGGCGGCCTGCGCCCCGCGTATGCGATCGCCCGCCGCGCTGCCGAGGTGGGCATCGGTGCCTTCGCGACCACGACCTTCGACTCCTCGATCGGGACGGCAGCGGCGCTGCAGCTCGCCTGTGCCATCGGTGGGACGATTCCGGGCGGCATTGCACATGGCCTCGGCACCGGCGAGCATCTCGCGGCCGACCTCGTCGAGCACACGCTCCTCGCGAGCGGTGGGATGCTCGCACTGCCGGACCGCCCCGGCCTCGGCGTCGCGCCCGAGGACGCCGCGTGGGCACGTGTCGCCGAGGGCGACTGGGTCATCGCCTCGTAGCGTCGAGGACGAAGGAGCAGCCATGCCAGAACTGCTCAACGTCGATCTGTGCGACTGGGTCGCGCGCCGCGCCTCGACGCATCCGGATGTGGTCGCCGTCGAGTGTGGGGATGAACGCCTGAGCTATCGCGAACTCGATGCGCGCGTGTCGACGGCCGCGGGCCATCTCGCCGCGCTCGGGGTCACCGAGGGCGAGCCGGTCGGCTTGCTGCATGCGAACGACAACCGCTTCGCCATCTTCGCGCACGCGATCACGCGCGCTGGTGCCATGCTCGCGCCGCACAACGCACGTCTCACCGCGAGCGAGATCGCGTGGCAGCTTCGCGACGCGGGCGCGCGCATCCTCGTCGCCGACGCGACGTACATCGACCTCGCGCGTGCTGCGGCGTCCGAGGCGGGCGTGACGTTGATCGAGGCGGATGACGCGGCATGGGCCTCGGCGGATCCGACCGCAGGTACGACCTCGATTCCGTTCGAGCGCGCGCACAGCCTCATCTACACCTCGGGCACGACGGGCCGCCCGAAGGGCGCGGTGCTGACGCACGGCAATTTCTACTGGAGCGCGGTGGCGTCCGCCGCGAACCTCGGCGTCGAGGCGGATGACCGCTGGCTGGCGTGCCTGCCGCTGTATCACGTGGGCGGCCTGTCGATCGTCCTGCGCAGCGCCATCTACGGGACCACTGCCGTGATCCATGAGCGCTTCGAGGAGGCCCGTGTCGTCCGCGCGTCGCACGAGGAGCACGTGTCGCTGCTGTCGGTGGTCGCCAACATGCTGCAGCGGATGTACGCGCTCGATGACCGCCCGTACCCCTCGACGGTGCGCGCCGTACTGCTCGGCGGCGGGCCCGCGCCGCGCCCGCTGCTCGAGGCGTCGGCGACGCGGGGCGTGCCGGTGCTCCAGACCTACGGGCTCAGCGAGACGGCATCGCAGGTCGCCACGCTGTCCTCGGCGGACGCCCTGCGCAAGCTCGGCTCGGCAGGACTGCCGCTGCCGGGTACGACTGTTTCTATCCGGACTGATGGTGCTGAAGTCCCGGCCTACGAGGTGGGAGAGATCTGCGTCTCGGGACCGACGGTGTGCGCGGGCTACCTCGGTCGCCCGGACGCCACCGCGGAGGCGATCCGTGACGGGTGGCTCTACACGGGCGACCTCGGCTACCTCGACGACGAGGGGTACCTGTACGTCGCCGACCGGCGTGACGACCTGATCGTCAGCGGAGGAGAGAACGTCTACCCCGCCGAGGTCGAGTCCGCGCTGCTCGCCTTCGCGGGCGTCGAGGAGTGCGCCGTGGTCGGCGTGCCAGATGAGCGCTGGGGTGCGCTCGTCGTGGCGGTCGTCCTCGGCGCGCCGGACCTCGATCTTGCGACGATCGAGGCACACCTGCGCGCGACGCTCGCCGGATACAAGGTGCCGCGCCGCATCGAGACCGCGACGGAGGCGCTCCCGCGCACCGCGTCCGGCAAGGTGCAGCGCCACCTCGTCCGCGCGCGGCTGGTGGAGGGCGCGCGTTGACGTAGGGCCGGGGCTTGCGACAATCGCGGTTGCACCCCGACGCCGCTCGACCGAGTTTGCGGGAAGGCCAGCCTGATGCCCGAATCAACCTACCTCGACCTGCACGTCCACTCCGCCGACGGCTCCGATGACGCCGGCGGCAGCGTGGAGGGCTACCTCAAGTGGATCGCCGCGCGCCGCGCGCACGGCCAGCGCATCGACGGCTTCGTCGTTACGGAGCACCGGCGCTTTGACCTCGAACGTGATTACAGCGCGCTCGCCGCGAAGTACGACGCCGTCGTGCTCCGCGGCGTCGAGGTGGAGACCGACATCGGGCACGTGCTCGTGTTCGGCGTCACGCCGGAGTTTCTCTCGAAGTTCGACCTCACCTCGGTGTCGCTGCCGTACGCGGACGTGTTCCGCACGGCGTGGGAGATGGGCGGCATCGCTGTCGGCGCGCACGCGGGACGTCCGCGCATTGGCTGTGTCGAGCACGTCGACGATCGCGGCGTGACACTCGAGGGCGTGCGCGTGATCGAGGCGCTCAACGGTGGCAGCAACGATTACGAGAACGGCCGCGCGTTCGACCTGGCCGAGGCGCGTGGGCTGCGTGTCGTCGGCGCCTCGGACTCTCACTTCGTGAGCGCGTTGGGCCGCTGCCTGACGCGCTTCGACCGCGAGATCAAGACGATGGACGACCTCGTCGCCGCATTGCGCGACCCGGACGCCTCGTACGCCCCGATGTACCTCGACGACACGAAGGACGGCGCCGAGGCGCGCCCGCGCCCCTCGGGCGCCGCGGTCACACTGACCAGCGGCAGCGGGCAGGGCACTCTCTCCGACCACGAGATCGAGTACGACCGCAGCGTCATCGGCAAGGAGATCGTGGTCGGCAAGTTCGAGGTCACCCGCGAGATGATCGCGGACTACTGTGCCGCCCTCGACCAGACGAACCCGCTCTACACGGACGAGGCGTTCGCCGCGCAGGGGCCCAACAAGGGCATCGTCGCGCCGCCGGGCATCGTGCAGTCCATGCGCATGGACCCGCCGCCGGACGCGAAGGTGAAGTTCGGGAACAACACGATCATGGCCGGCCAGTTGCACCAGTACTACCTCCCGGTGCGTCCCGGCGACACCATCGAGGGCTTCGCGCAGGTGAAGGAGGTGTACGAGAAGACCGGCCGCAGCGGCCGCATGGTCTTCGTCGTGCGCCGCACCCGCTTCGCGAACCAGCACGGCGAGGACGTGGCGGCCATGGAGCAGACCATGGCGCACCGCGAAGTCCAGGCGAAGGCGGAATAACGTGGCCGATCTCACTCAGCGTTACTTCGAGGATGTCGCGGTCGGGGACGAGTTCGAGCAGAATCAGCAGCCGCACCTTGACAACGTCCTCGCGTATATCAAGACGTCCGGCTTGAACTCCACCGATGGTCGCTTCACCGACGCCGAGAAGGCGCGCGCGATTGGCCTCGAGAAGCCCATCGTACCCGGCCCGATGTCGGCCTCGATGCTCACGCGTCACGTCACGGACTGGATGGGGCCGCTGGGCCGCGTGATCAGCATCGACGTCTCGTTCCGTCGCCCCGTGCAGCACGACGACCTGCTGCGCTGCGTCGCGCTGGTCACTGACGTCAACGGCGAAGGCGACTTCGAGGGCACCGGCACCGGCGCCGTCCACCTGGACGTCACGCTTGAGAACGAGCGTGGGGAGAAGCCCGTGCAGGGCACCGCCGTGGTGGAACTCCCCCGCCGCGCGTAATCGCCTCGTCGGCGGCGCGGGACGAAGGTCGTCGCCGCGAGTGGCGTCGAGGTGTTTGCGTGGGGCGGCCCATCCCCCTGCCCCCTTCCCTGTGCGGGAAGGGGATGAGATGCGAGGGCTTCGCCCTCGCGCTCCCGTCCGGATCGCGCGGCTATGCGCGCGCTCGGATCTGGGCTTGTAGGAACGCACGATTCCG